>PUOI01000192.1 GCA_003552765.1 Candidatus Hydrogenedentota bacterium
CCAATCCTTCGATGCCGTGATGCGCCAAGGTTTGCGCGGCCTCGCGCCGGCCTTCGGCTTCGAGAAAGGCTTTACACCGCGCGGTGCGAAGTATGGTGCCGCCTTTGTTGATGATGCCGCTCACGTCCCGCGGTCCCATCTCCGCCACACGGCCGTCAATAAGTCCTTGGTAGCCCCGTTGTATACCGTAAACGGTTAATCCCTTGACGTGGGCGGTTCGGACGATGGCCCGAATGGCCGCGTTCATTCCCGGGGCGTCTCCGCCGCTCGTAAGTATCCCGATGGTTTTCATGCTGCGCAGTCCTTCCGCGTTGTTGGTTTGTACAATCGGCCGCTTGATGCCCTCGGACCGTCTAAAAGAAGATGTTTCCCGCGCCCCACTCTACCGATTCAAGGCTGCCATTAAAAGTTGCCAAACTGTCCCTGGGGCAGGTAGGATTAAGCCGTTCCGTTTTTCGCCGTTCAGCGGGTGTGGCTCAAACGCTCCCGAAACCGATAAAGGACAAGCTGATGCGCATGGTCTTTCTCACCGCCGGGGCGATGGCCCTCCTGTTTTTCGCCTTGCCCGCCCCTGCAGACGAACTGCCCGAAGAGCTGGAGGCGTTGGAAGAGCATTTCGAGGATGAAGAGCGCCTTATCGAAGCAGCGCGGGCGTTCGATCTCGATCAGATGGAATTGATCGAAGAAAAACTGGAGGCCGCCCGGGATTTGCAGGCCCAAGGGGAAACGGAAGCGGCCCAAGACAAACTCGCCGAGGCCATGGAGCAACGTGACGTAATCCGGCGGGCGTATGAGGAGGTTCTGACGCATTACCCCGAAAACGCCCGGGCCATGATGTATCTTGGCGACCTGCTCTACGACTTCTATCCAGCAGAGGAACACGGAGGCGTCGAACTGTGGAAAGAGGCCGTGGATATTGATCCGGAACTCGCCGGCGCCCATAATAGCTTGGGCATTCATCTATGCCATATGGGTGAATACGAGGACGGGATTTATCACATTGACAAGGCGTTGGAACTGGAGCCGGACAATGCCGATTTCCTGTTCAATGTGACGCAGCTCTACATGATACACTTCCCTCAGGTAGAGGAGATCAAGGGCTGGGATCGCGAACGAATTTACGAAACGGCAATGGACATGTCGCGCCGCGCCGCGGAATTGAGGCCGGACGACTACACGTTCTTGCAGGATTACGCTCAAGGGTATTTCTCCGCGGAAAACTTCGGGGTGGAGCCCGACTGGTCCGCCGCCGCCGAGGCATGGGAGCGGGCGAGGGAACACGCGCCGCGCGAGGATGTGGTGTTCTACACATGGCTCAACGAAGCCCGGGCGTGGGAGCGGGATGGCTCCCCCGAGGAAGCGTTGCGGTGCGTGAATGAGGCGTTGGAGCTTCAACCGGATAGTCACGCGGCGCAAAATCTCAAGGAGCGGGTCAGGCAAGACGCGGAAGACGCCGGCGGCTGAGCGCCTACGTTCCACAAGAGGGACCATGGATGACCAAACAACCTTTGTCGCGAGCCCGGTACACGGCGTACGTGATCATTCTTATCTGCGCCTGCATCCTCTTGTACCTCTTTTACGCGCGGGACATGCGGTTCTTCCTCGTGCCGTCCTCTTCCATGCGCCCCACGTTTCAAGCACGGGACTACATTCTGACGCTCAATGCGAACGACTACGAGCGGGGCGATCTGGTGGTGATAAAAGACCCCATGGATCAGAGCCAGTACATGGTGAAGCGCATTGTGGGGGTGGGCGGAGATGAGATGATGGTCCGGCAAGGCGCGCTTTTCGTCAACGGCTCGTATGTTTCAGAGCCCTATACCCTTGAACCTTACATTGAATATCAGTTCGCGCCGTACACAGTGCCGGAGAACCACGTTTTTCTGCTGGGGGACAACCGGAATCAGAGCGAGGACAGCAGCACATGGCCCAACCCCGGTCAGCCCACCGATCGGGTCGTCGGCCGGGTTCACGCCATTTATCTTCCTTTTAACCGGATGCGGCTGGTGTCCCCCTACCCCTTTACCGTCTTGCCAGACGGGGACATAGGAACCACGGAACAGGCTGCGCCGGAAGACGCGCAAGAATAACGTCATACCTCCCGCTTGCCTGGCGGGTCCGAATATGTCAGGCTAGAGGCGGTGATCGGCGGATACGCCGTCCCTCCCAAACCACACCCGCAACAACAGTCATGTGCCGCCGCTGAATCCGCTGCATGCATGCGCCATCCGGCTTTTCGGCCGATGTAGACGGACAAGCAGCGCAACATAGCTAGGTTACATCCCATGCAGCGCGCGTATCACTTCGAGAGCCGCTTTGAATACGGCGGCTTTAGCCAAGGCATCACTTGGATGGTTCAGCGGCTTATTTTGCTGAATGTCCTCGTGTTTGCCGCGCAGCTCCTGCTGCACATCCCCTTAGGCGGAAGCCCAACCGCCCCCGGCGCCCTTTACGCTCCGCCGGGCGGCGCCATCGTCACGGATTGGCTGGCGTTTCAGTTCACGGACTTTCTCCAAGGCTGGGCCTGGCAACCGATCACCTACATGTTCCTCCACGGGGGACTGCTTCATCTTTTTCTAAACATGCTGTGGCTTTATGTTTTTGGTCCGGACGTGGAACGGGTGCTCGGCACGCGGCAATTCGTGTGGTTCTATCTCATCTGCGGCGGCGCGGGCGTGTTCGCGACGGGCGTGCCGTACTTCATGCACGGCGGCAGCGCCGCGGTCGTGGGCGCGAGCGGGGCGACACTGGGCGTTTTGATTGCGTACGCGTACCTTTATCCCAACCGGCAGCTGTTTTTGTTTCCCTTGCCCATTCCCATCAACGCCCGGGCGATTGTCCTCTTTGTCGTGATCATGAACTTGGTGTCGGCCCTGGGCCGCGGCCCCATCTCCGTGGCCACCCATTTTGGCGGCATGGGGGTGGGACTGGCGTATATGATGCTCGTGCCGCGCATACGGCGCTTGAGCCTCGGCGGGGGACGCAATCCCCACGCCTCGCAGACGGAACACGATAAGATGGGGGACGCCGTGGACAACATATTCCGGTTCGATGAGAGACGCCGGCGGATGTGAAGGGGACACGGGCGAGGCGTTGTTTTTTGGGTGGCATTACGCAAGGGATTTGCGTTACACTAGAGATGTCATGCCTAGTATTCAGGAAATCTTGATCTTGTGCCTGCTGATGTTCGTCATCGCGGCGCTCAATAAGTCGGGGCTTTGGCCCGAAGTCCTGCGCAGCCTTCGTGAGTTGCGCGGAGAGCGGGTGGATGACCCCATGTCCGCCGGCGCGAACTCGGCGCAGTCCGTCGACATGTGCTACAGGATGCTGGGACTGTCTCCGTCGGCTTCGTGGGCCGACATCGAAAAGGCTTACCGCAGAAAAGCCAAGATCCACCACCCCGACCATGGTGGTGATGAGGACACCATGCGGGCGCTCAACGAGGCCTACGCCGTGCTAAAGCAGATGAAGCGGTCTTCCTCGCGGTAACCGCTGGGTCCTCCGGCGGAGGGTCAGCCGCCGCCCTTGGTCCACGACTCGTCCTCGGCTTCAAACTTGAGGCCGCGTTCATAGCGCGGCACGCCCGACTGCACATCGTCGTAGATGACGAAGACCTTATCGAGATTGGTTATCTCAAAGACGCGGTGGATGTCCTTATTCACCGCGCAGAGGCGCAACGACCCTTTCGACCCCTCAAGGGCGTCCTTGATGCGCAGCAGTTCGGTCAGCACCGCGCTCGAAAGATAATGGACGTGGCAGAAGTTGATGAGCAAGTGCGTCTCGGGATGCTTCTCCACGTAGTCCAGGATCTCGCGGCCAAACTCACTCACGTTGACGGCGTCCAAGACCTTGACTGCCCGGATCGTGGCGACGCAAATCTCGCCTCGTTGCTCAAAGTCCACCAGAGGAGTCTTAGTCATCGCAGTTCCCTCCGTTCGTAAAGGCTTTATGCCGAAATTTCATTGTGAGGACGCGGTCTTCTTGGGAATAGGCTACCTGATTCATGAAGTGCTTGATCAGTTTCAATCCGCGTCCCCGAAGCTGGGCCAGATCCGGCTCGGGCACGGCTTCAGGCCAAAACTCACCCTGCCCCTCGTCCCGCACTTCAATACGGCACTCCGCGCCTTCGTCGTATAGCTGCAGCTGCACCGACCGGCCCGGATCTTCCCGGTTGGCGTGCGTGATGGCGTTCACCAGCGCCTCTTCCAAACAGAGGCGGGCATAAAACTCCTCTTCTCCCTCGATCCAGCCATGCTCGGCCAAACTAGCCACAGCGCCCCCCACCGCTTCGGGCATGACCTCCAGGTTGCTCGGTATAGTAATACTATAGAAGGGCCTATTCAAGATTCCCACCCCTCCCCAAAAATTTGCGGCCGGCGTAACTCTAGCGTACCACACTGACCCCGAATCCCCAAATCCTTACCTGTGCAGATCGCCGGACAACTCAGCTCCATGCCTCCTCAAGCCCGTGCTGGCCGTGTTTGGAACAGGAAACGGACCGGCTACCACCAACCCTTATCCGGCATATGCCGGCCCAACCCAATTTTGACTTTCGTAAGCCGTTTGTGCTAGAAAAGGCCATATTGCTTGGTTGTTTGGCGCGGTTAGCCTCCGCACGAACGCGTTTTCCTTTCTTTACTATGCCGAAACGCCTGACGCTCCCCGAGGATTCCCAATGGCGGCCATGAAACTAGGTTTGGTGGGATGTGGCAACATTGGCGCGGACATCTGCCGCGCCGTGCAACAGGGAGCGCTTCCCGTGACGCTGGCCGCGCTCACCGATGTGGAGCCCGCGAAGGCCGGGGAACTCAAGCAAGACCTGGGGTTGGACTGCCCCGTGGCTTCGCTCGAAGACAATGCGGCGCGTTCGGACTTTCTCGTGGAGTGCGCCACGGGAGACGCCGTCGCGGCGGTCATTGCGGCGGCCATCCAGGGCAAATGCGATTGCCTGATCCTGAGCCTTGGCGGGCTTCTCACCCAGCCCGGCTTGTTCGAACAGGCCCGCAAGAGCGGCGTTCGGGTGCGGCTTCCGAGCGGGGCGCTGTGCGGCCTGGACGGGATCCGGGCGGCGCGGGAAGGCGGTTTGGACCGCGTGACCCTTACGACGCGGAAGCCGCCGCAAGGCCTGAGCGGCGCGCCGTATCTCACGGACAACGGCATTGATGTCGATGGTTTGACCGAGCCGCTCACCGTGTTCGAGGGCACCGCGCTGGAGGCCGTAAAGGCCTTTCCCAAGAATGTGAACGTGGCGGCGGCCCTGAGCTTGGCCGGTTTGGGACCGGAGAAGACGACAGTGCGCGTAGTCGCCGATCCCGCGGCAACGGTGAACAGCCACGAAGTCGAGGCGGAAGGCGGGTTTGGCCGGTTGAAAACGGTTACCCAGAACCTGCCATCGCCGCGAAATCCCAAGACGAGTTATCTGGCTTCCCTGTCGGCCATCGCGGAATTGCGAAGCGCGGCGGAAGCTTTTGTCAGCAGTTAAGAGAATTCGGCACATTACATACTTGAGCCGGTTCCCAAGCGGGATCGGCATGGAGACCATCCATGTACGCAGTGGTGACAACAGGCGGTAAACAAGTGAAGGTGGCTCAAGGCGACGTCGTGCGGGTGGAAAAGCTCGACGCCGGCGTGGGCGACACCGTGGAATTGGACAACGTTTCTCTGGTGGCCAAGGACGATGGCTTGGTCGTGGACCGCACCGCATTGGACAACGCCAAGGTGGTGTGTCAGGTCCTCAAACAAGGCCGCGGCAAGAAAGTGCGGGTCTTCAAGATGAAGCGCCGCAAGGGCTACCGCCGCAACAATGGCCACCGGCAACCGTTTACGGAATTGCGGATTCGCGAGATCCTCGCGTAAAGGAGTAGATTCGATATGGCTCACAAGAAAGCAGGCGGCAGTTCACGCAACGGCCGCGACAGTCAATCCAAGCGCCTGGGCGTAAAACGCTTCGGCGGACAACAGGTCCGTGCGGGCAACATCATCGTGCGCCAGCGGGGCACGCAATTCCATCCCGGCGCCAATGTCGGCCAGGGTAAGGATTTCACGCTGTTCGCCCTTCAAGATGGCGTGGTGACGTTCCGGCACGTGCGCAAGAACCGCCAGTGCATCGACGTGCTGCCCGCGGAGGAAGCGGCGGCGCGCTAATTGAGCCCGGCCGGCCCTGGAGCGAAAACTAAATGTTAGTGGATCGCGCGCGCGTCAAAGTGACCGCGGGGGCTGGCGGCAACGGGTGCACCAGCTTTCGCCGCGAGAAGTATGTTCCGCGCGGCGGCCCCGACGGCGGGGATGGCGGCAACGGCGGAAACATATACTTCGTGGCTGGAAACCGCGCATCCTCGCTGGTGGACATCAAGTTCCACAGCACCTGGATCGGCAAGAGCGGTCAACACGGCGGCGGCCAGAACAAGCACGGCAAGACCGGGGCCGACACACATATCGACGTTCCGCTGGGCACGGTCATCCGCGACTGGGCCAGCGGCGCGGTGTTGGGAGAACTGCTGGAGGAAGGCCAACAGTTCCTAGCGGCCCAGGGCGGGCGCGGGGGCAAGGGAAACGCGCGTTTCGCGACCTCGACCCGGCGCGCGCCCCGTTTCGCCGAGAAGGGCGAACCGGGCGGCGAGGCGGAGTACCTACTGGAACTCAAGCTGATCGCCGACGTGGGCATCGTTGGAATGCCCAACGCGGGCAAGTCCTCGTTTCTTGCACGGGTTAGCGCGGCCGAACCGGAGATCGCGGATTACCCTTTCACGACACTCTCGCCCAAGCTCGGGGTGACCAAACTGTCCGGGCATCGCCGAATGACGTTGGCGGACATACCGGGGCTTATTGAGGGGGCCGCTCAAGGGCGCGGGCTTGGCCTTGATTTTCTGCGCCACATCGAGCGGACGAAGGTGCTCTTGTTTCTCATCGACTTGGGCGATCCCGATCCCGCCGCCACACGCCAGTTGCTTGAAAACGAACTCGCCGAGTATAGCGAGACGCTGCGCGACAGACCGCGCATTTACGCGTTGAACAAGGCGGATATCACCGAGAACCGGGAGCGTTTCGCCGAGATAGCGCCGGAATTCGGCGAACCCTTTCTGATATCCGCCGTGACGGGCGAAGGGACAGAGCCCCTTCTTGAGGCGCTGTGGCGCGCCGTCGAGGAAGCGCGCCGCGAGGAGGAAGCGGAAACCGCGCTGGACACGGCGGACGCCGCCGAGACCGTACGCTACGAACCGCCGTACACCATTCAGCGCGAGGGCGAGGGATTCCGCATCGAGGGTCAGAAAGTCGTCCGCGCCGTTCGCATGACCAATTTCGACAACGACGAGGCCGTGAACCATCTCCAGGATCGCTTGAGGCGCATGGGGGTGTTCAAGGCGCTCAAGCGCATGGGCGCCCAGACCGGGCAGCCCATTTACATTGGAGAGGTGGAGCTTGAATACCAACTTGACTGACGTCAAGACCGTGGTGGTCAAGATTGGCACTTCTCTGCTCAGCGGCGAACGGGGATTCGACGGCCAGATTGTCGAGGAGATTGTCAAGGATCTCTCGGCCCTCAAGCGGGAACGCAACCTGAACATCCTCATGGTGTCGTCCGGCGCCATGGGATGCGGGATGGACATCCTCGGGATGAAGGAG
>PUOI01000473.1 GCA_003552765.1 Candidatus Hydrogenedentota bacterium
GAGCAGTCCAAAGAAATGCGCGTTATCCTGTTCGATTAGCTGATAATTCGATGCGCAGCGTGTGGATACCCATTAGGCCGGTTGGGACCTATTCGGCGGTTGGCGGGGAACCGGGTTTTATTGAAAGTGGATTCTCATTATGTTAGTATTCCTTTCGTATAAGAACCAGCGTCAAATGCCCGGAAAGGAACATTCGCATAATGAATCTCCACCTTCGCTATTCCGTCCTCCCATTCGCCGCAGCGCTTATTGTTTTGCCCCTGGCTTTTCTGGGGTGCAGTGAGGGCGGCTTGCCGGGCGCTTCGGACGCGCCCATCGTATATGTAAGCATCCCGCCGCAAGGGCATTTCGCGGAACGGCTCGTGGAAGATAAGGCCGAGGTCCGGGTTCTGCTGCCGCCGGGGATGACCGCCGAATATTACGAACCGCGGCCTTCCGAGCTGGAGGCCTTGTCCAGCGCCAGCCTCTACGTGCGAACCCAACCGCCTTTTGAGAACAACAACTGGGATCGGATACGCCGTCTCAACCCGGACATGAAGGTAGTGGACGGAACGGAAGGCGTGGAAAAACGGCGTTTTGAACCCCGCGAGGCCGTCGCGCATGACCATGACCACAACCATGATGACCACGATCATGATCACAGCCACGGCGCGGGCGAGCCTGATCCCCACACGTGGCTCGCGCCGACCAACATGATCACGCAAGTCCGGGTTATGGGCGAGGCCATGCGGGAACTGGATCCGGATAACGCGGAATTCTACGCCGAGCGCGAGGAAGCGCTGGTGGAAGAACTCGAGCAACTCAACGAGGAACTCGCCTCCATCCTTGAACCCGTGCAAGGCGGGACCTTCTGGGTGTATCATCCCGCGTGGGGATACTTTGCGGACGCCTACGGCCTCAAACAGCAGGCGATTGAACACGAGGGCAAGGATCCCGGCGTTCAGTCGCTTCGGAACCTGGTGCGCGAAGGACAGGAACAAGAGGTGGAGGTGATTTTCGTGGAAGAACAGTTCGACAGCAGGGCCGCGGAAGTCGTGGCCAGCGAGATCGGCGCGCGTGTCGAAGTTTTGGACCCGCTGGCGCGCGATTACGCCGACAACCTGCGCGCCACCGCCCGCGCCGTCGCCGAGGCGTTGTCATGACTCAGCCCGCGGTCGAAGTTCGAGACATCTCCTTCCGGTACGGACGCAACCTTGTGCTGGATGGCGTGAATCTGGACATCCGCCACGACGATTTCATCGCCATCATCGGCCCCAACGGCGGAGGCAAAACCACCCTCCTGAAGATCATCCTTGGGCTTATCGAACCCGCCGCGGGAACCGTTCGCGTGTTCGGGGAGCCGCCTTCCCGCACGCGCCACCGCATCGGCTACATTCCCCAGCACGCCCAGTTTGACGCGGACTTTCCCATCACGGTCGAGCAGGTCGTGCTTATGGGGCGGCTTGGGCATACGAAGCTCGGGCGGCGTTACACCGCTCAAGACCGGGAAGCCGCCCACCGGGCGATGGCGGCGCTCGAGCTGGAACCGCTCGCCAAGCGTGAACTCTCCGCGCTTTCCGGCGGCGAACGGCAACGAACCCTGGCGGCGCGCGCGCTGGCCTCCGAGCCCGACATGCTGGCCATGGACGAGCCCACCGCCAGTGTGGACAGCCGCGTCGAGCAAAGCTTCTACGACATGCTGCGCGAACTCCACGCCCGCATGCCCATCGTGCTCGTCAGCCACGACCTCGGATTCGTCTCCGCCTACGTGAACCGGGTGGCGTGCTTGAACCAGCGCCTCGTGGTCAGCGCGGTGGAAGAAGTGCGCGCCCACGACCTCGAGGCCATGTACGGCGCGCCCGTCAAGATGTGGTCCCACGCCTGCGAACTCTGAGCACGGCCGCGAGACACAAAAAAAGCGCCCCGAACAGGAATCGAACCTGTATCTAATCCTTAGGAGGGACTTGTTCTATCCGTTGAACTATCGGGGCATGCTTCGTACTGCACCCTCACTATACCCAACACCCCGCGCGGTGTGCAAGGGATGAGTAAAACCCCCGGCCCCCGCCGCAAAACGGCGCGGATGGTTCGTGATGGGCGGAGAGTGGGGAGCTTAGCCTTCTCCCTGTTCGGCGGTCTTCACGGCTTGCGTTATGAACCGCTCGTCCTGGGTCATTCGAATCGCTTCCCGAGCGGACTCGTCAAGAAACCCGAGGTTGTAGAGATGGTTCAGGGTTGCGGTGAAGCTGGTGTTCAGCGCCTTCGCGGCTTCCGCCACGCCCTCTGGCGTATCGATGGGATGCTCAGCTCCCGCGATAACTTCCCGGAGCCGTGCGGGCGGCATCAGGCACATGGCGGCGAAGGCGTTTGCCCGTTGCTCAAGCTCCGGCGGCGCCCACGGTCCGCTGACCAGGGCCACGCGGGTTCCATAGGCGCGGTCGTACAAGAGATGGCACAACTCATGCGCCTTGGAATGCCGCTGCCCCGATGGAAAGCGGTAGGTGTCGTGGGCGTTGTTCAACAGAATGGCGGGCCGGTGGTTTGGCCCTGCAAGCGCCACGCCGCGAATGCCCTGGTCATCTAATGTAATGGTCTCGTAACGCACGCCGAGCCCCTCGAGCATGGCGTCGATATCCCCCGCGCCTCCCGGAGCGCCGTCTTCCAAGAAATCTAGCGCAAGCTCGTAGCCCTGCTCCCATGGCTTGACCCGATCGTGAAGCGGTGCGGGCCGCGCCAAACCATCCAAGGGACACGGGGGCGGCTCGGCCTCGAAAAGCCCCGCGAGGCAATCCGCCAACGTCAGCGCGTCCGTTTCCCCGATGTCCGGAGAAACGGAGCCGAACATGAGGGCGGCGTCGCAGCTTCCCAAGACAACGGCGCCGTCCTGTGGAGTCTGGAAGACAGCCTGCGCGGCCGCGGGATTGCGTTCGCGGACGGCGGACACCACCTTGCGCCAGCGCTCTTCCCCCGTTGGCATGTCCCCCCTTAAACCGATCAGCCACGCCAGGCGTTGTTCCCGCCGCTCTGCGTCGCACAACGCGTCCACCATTTCCCGCAACGCCGTAATCCGGCTCGATTCCGGCATGCGCTCCACCAGATAGCCGCTCGTTTCGCGGAGTATCTCGTACAACGGCTCAGCAACCTCGTGCGGTTCGAAACGCGCGCAACCCTCGGGGGCAAGCATCCGCGCGTCTTCCAAGCCTGTAGGCGACCAAGAGATCTCCACTTCGCCCCTCCACCGGCGAAACAGTACGCTGGGCAGCAAGCCGCCATCTCGCGCGCCCTGCAAGGCATGGCGGCTCCACCAAGCGTGCCAATTTTCTTCCCAGCGACAGGCGGCCTCGTCTCCTTCCAGCCTTAGCGGAGGGAACCGGCCCGCCTCCAACGCTTCGGCGGCGTCGCGCCCTTGGTTTTCATTGGGCAAGTGCTGCTCATGCAGCAAAGCGTCCCAGTTATGGGCAATCCATTCAAGCAAGGGCAGAAGGTACCAGTGCATGGCTTCCATGGACTGGCCGGCCCGGGCATGGGCGCACAGATTCACCCCATTAACCCAGATCTGAAGTGCGCCCCATGAAACGGCCTCCTCAGGGGCCGCGCTAATCCCCTCATCCGGGTCGCGCTGAAACGCGATCTTGACGGCGAATCGTTCTCTATCGCCGCTTTCCCAATGTGCGCTCACGTCCCTGTCTCCCAATGCTGTCGGTACACAGATCGACGGCTCACGGCGCCAGTATCAATCCACTGCCTTCGGATTTCGGGCGGCACTTCCCGCCAGCCCACCGGCCACCCATGCCAGTGTCCCGAAGCGTGCTCCTTGGCGCAGTACGCCCGCTCTCCATCCGTCGCGTACCGTTTTGTCCCATGCAAAACACTATCCTTCAAGAGCGTGTGAGGATCCACGGACTTCGGGCACAACGAGCCGGTCCGCCCACGCTGCCAAGGTTCCTTATGTTTGGGGTTCGGTTCGTATATCATCACTACAACCTTTGTAGTTTCTCCGGCGGGAACAAGTGTAACATCAAGTCGTTTGGCGGCGCATGCTCAGTCCGCAAGATTCGCGCCGCCGGTGGCCAGTGTTTCGGCGAGTTCCAGGGCGCCGATGGGCCATAGGCGTTCGGGACGCGGACGCTTGACGCGGGGATTATCGGCGCTGGTGTTGGTTTTCTCACCGGCCATTCACACTCGCCATGAGACTGTCGCGCCAAACCAGTACTCGGTCAGCACAAGACCCGTGGACAACGCAGCAACGCCCGGCTTTCCCAGGTGGGAAAAACCGGGCGTTGACATTTATGCAATACCGCGCGTGCGCGGGACGCAGGGAGGCTAATTCAGCGCCTTCCTTAACGGCGTTTGCGCCGGACGCTGGCCGCGCCGGAAAACACAAGGAGACCGCCCGCGGCCGCCAAGCCCGCCAGGCCGGCCGCGGGAGCTTGGGCTTCAAAGACCCGGACGAGAATGTCGAACTCCACGGGCTGGTCCAGATCAGGATGGTTCACCACAACGGTATACGTCCCCGCCTGCTCCACCAAAGCGTCGTCGATGAACAAGCCAGCGCTTGTCTCCCCATCGAGTTCCTCGCCGTCGAAGTACCACTGAAAAGTGGCATCGGCTTCGTAGTCTTCGTGCAGCAGCACGGGCCCCAGTTCGCCGCTCCCGCCCGGTGATATGGATACACGGGGAGATGGGGGCATCTCAACAATCTGATGAGTGAACGGTAGGGCATCCACCTCCACCCACTCGGCGCCGGTAATCGTTCCGTTATTCCCGCGCCCGGACAGATCGTTCACGCTCGTACCGTCTCCCTCGTCAAGCGGCCAATAGAGAAGCAGTCCGTTCTCGTCTCCAGTAAGTCTACTGTCTATGGCGCTCGCGATCTCGGCCTGTGAGCGCGCGACTTCCCACAAGCGCACATCCGACATCATCCCAACAAAACCTCGAGCCCCGGTGGAGTAGGCACTGCTCGTGCTAGAAAGGAAGAACTTGTTGTTGACGGCGTCAAAGGTGTCATCGGTCTCATACTGAGCCACCTCTTCTCCGTTAACGTACGTTACCACGGTGCCGTTATCGAAAACGCCAGCGAGATGCACCCATTGATCATCATATCCTCGCGCATCGTATTCGTCGCCGGGAGTCGCGCCGTTGACCCGCAACCCTATGTCGTTGCCGCCGCTTTGCCGGTGGAAACCCCACAGGAAGTCGTCGCCGCTTGTCGAGCCCGTACCGCTGGTGACCCCGGCAATATTCCGCCAGCTGCCGCCATCCCACCATTGCGAATCCGTGTAGATCCACATCTCGAGGGTCGCCTCACTGGCGTCATCAAGCAACCCCGAGGTTGTGGACTCCACCCATTCGTTTTGCGCATCGTCAAACCGGAGTGCCGGCGTCTGAGCCTCCAACACGCCACCGGCTAGAAACACCGCAACCCCTAGAACAAGAACGGTCAAATCAGCTCTCGTTCTCCCAAGACTTGTCAACCCGCCCAAACAGTTTCGCATTCCACGGTCCTTCATCTCTAAGTCCTCCTTCTCCAACGTTGTCTTTCAAATCAAACACGTGTTGCTCGGTTCCAAGGGTTGGCAAGACCATCCTCCAGCCCTTTCACGACATAAGCTGAGGCTCCCTTCCCAACTATCTCTCCGCCTCAAACGCAGTCGTGAAATCACCATGGGTGTGGTTGCCCGCCTCTTTGGGGCAACCACACCTTCCGTTGAGCTGTTGGCTCAGCCATATCCGCCTGCTTGGGCAATGCTCAAATGAACCTGCGTGCCCATGGGCGCCCAACCCAACCCCTGATACTCGCCTATGTCCAGCCACTGGATGGGGTAAGCATCGTTGTAACGGACGAACTGTACATGGCCGTCCATGAACAGCACATTGCTGCCGCCCGGAATGTGGTTAAACCCTTGCGTGGTCACCGCGTGAGGCCCGTCACCGAACCAGCCCATGTCGTCCGTGAACACGTTCCAGGTATCCCACATGACCGCGATGCTGCTCTGCGCTTCGGCCCCGGCAGCGGGATTGTTGATGTCGGTAATAAAGAACCGCTCGATCCCGTCCCGCAGCATTGGATACGTCTTGTCGCGAATCCAGGTTCCGTCGTCGTCGTAGTTGTAAGAATCCCGGTCAATGTACCGGCTGTATTTCAAGTCCGGCGTGATGTCCGATTGCCCTTTTTGAGGCAACCCATGAACCCGGTCGAGGTGATCCGGCACGCCGCGCTCACGCAACACACTGCCACTGTAATCGTCCCTGTCGGAGAATCTGTACCACCCTTGCATGGTGTACACAACATCGACGATTTGGCTTATGGTGCTGGTCGCATATCCCGTATACAAATACGAAATTGGGTGAGAAAGGTAGGCGTCTCGCCATGCTTGGGAAGCCCAGTCGTTATACGGGTCGCTGCGTACGATCTGCTGGAACTCGTCGTTAAGATCCTCGCCGAGTTCATACCGCCCGCCGTGGGTGTCGCGGGAATCCGATGGACAAATCTTGATATTCAAGTCCGTCCAGTAGTCCGGATACATAGTCGCCCCACTAAAGCTAACCAGCCGGCTGTAGCCATGTAAGTGATAGTTGTTTCCCGGCGGGTAGTATTCGCCCCGGCTTTCGTTGGCGTACATCGCGAAAATCTGGCCGAACTGGCGCAGGTTGTTGGCGCAGCTCGCGCGGCGGGCAGCTTCCCGGGCGCGCGCCAAAGCAGGCAGCAGTATCGCCGCCAAAATGCCGATGATGGCGATCACCACCAGCAACTCGATGAGGGTGAATCCTTTACGTGTAGCGTTCATTGGTATCTTCTTCCTTTAGTTCGTTGTGTTGTTAGAAGCTGGTTGCGGTGTTGTGCGGCAATGGTGAAACCTGGTGGAAGTAAAGCGGCCCCGCCGGATGCGAGCTTTTTGATGTGGGATTGGGAGGCACGTTTCCTCGGGCAATGCCGGTAGGAGTATGCCCCGGCTTCCTTTTGGAGAAGCAGGCAGCGTGAATTCTTTGCGCGCATCTCTCATTGGTTTCTCCGTCCTCTAGTTCGTTGTGCTATCAGAGTAAGGTTGTCGTGTTTGCCCGCCTTGGCGGGACCCAGCCGGGCCAGGGCGACCCGGCTGGGCGTGAGCGATTCCAGGGGGGATCGGTTGACACGTTGCTTTTGGAGAATGCCGGTCTGAGTATTGCACCACCTCCTTTGGGAAAATCAGGGCTCGGGTTGAGAAGCGTCCTAACGATAGGGGGGCGGTGTTAGGCAATGATTTTGGTGCGGTTATTTTTCGGTTAAAAATATTCCGGGGCCGCAACGCCGGCGGACTGTACTTGGGGGGAAGGGATCAGCGAGCTGCGTCACAAGCGTCGGCGCCACGGTTAGCGGAACGCGCCATGGGGGGCCAAGGGAGGGAGGTACATGGTGCGGTAACGCCATGGAGCAGCCTTCAACCACACGGCGCAAGCGGCGCATGCTCAGTCCGCGGGGTTCGCGCCGCCGGTGGCCAGTGTCTTGGCGAGTTCCAGGGCGCCGGTGGGCCATAGGCGTTCGGGACGCGGACGCTTGACGCGGGGATTGTCCGCGCTGGGCCGGCAATTGAGCACGGCGTGTTCCCATTGCGATGGGATGGCTTCGTGCCCGTAC
>PUOI01000580.1 GCA_003552765.1 Candidatus Hydrogenedentota bacterium
ATCGCCAAGCTGGATGGCACCGCCAAGGGCGGCATCGCCATCGCCATTCAGAAGCAGCTCGGCATCCCGATTAAGCTTATCGGAGTGGGCGAGACGGCGGAGGACCTTCAGCCCTTCGACCCGCGCACCTTCGTGGAAGCGCTGTTTTCCTGAGACTTCTCCCCTTTTCTGCCCCGGAAATAGGGAGGCCAGGTAGGGTAGGTAGGGTACCGCCAATGATTGACGACCAGACGCTGCAGCAAGCCGTGGCGCGCATTGTCGAAGCTGCGAACCCCAGCCGGGTGATTTTGTTTGGTTCGTACGGCCGCGGGGATGCGGATGAAGGCTCCGACGTGGACCTGATGGTGGTCAAACCGGACGTGGAGAACCGGGGGGAGGAAATGGTCGAGTTGTACAAGCTCGTCGGCGCTATCGGGGCGGGCGTGGATGTCCTCATTTACTCGGACGCTGAATACGAACGCCGCAGCCGTGTCCCAGGCACAATCCTCTACTGGGCGCGCAAGGAAGGACGCACGTTGTATGAGGCCCCATCTTGAGGAAGCCGCCCAATCGCCGAACACAGCTATATGCCGGATGGTTACATCCCCCGGCCCTTCGGGCCACCCCCTTCAAAGGGGGAATATGGATCCCGGTTTCCAGGCGGCCGTATATGCCGGCAAGATGCCGGCGGTACAAGGAATTCCCCCTTTTTGAAGGGGCATTAAGGGGGATGTTGTTCCCCGGCGCAGTGCCGTTGTCTCTAAGACTCATGATTTCTCAAGTACTGGAATAAGACTGTCATGGCGATTCGCTTTTACAATACCCTAACGCGACAGAAGGAAGTTTTCGAGCCGCTTACCCCCGGCGAGATCCGTATGTATACATGCGGTCCGACGGTCTACAATTACGCCCATATCGGGAACCTGCGCTCGTATCTCTTCGCGGATTTGCTGAAGCGGCATCTCAAATACCGGGGATTGCGGGTATTCCACGTCATGAACATCACCGACGTGGAGGACAAGATCATCCGGTCCTGCGTCGAGACGGGCGACACGCTCGATGCGCTTACCGAGCGCTACACGCAGGCCTTCTGGGAAGACCTTGAGACGCTTGGCCTCGAACCGGCGGACGAGTATCCCCGCGCGACGCACCATATCGATGACATCGTGGCGCTCATCAAGACGCTGCAAGAGAAAGGGTGCACCTACACCCACGAGGGGAGCGTTTACTATCGGCTGCGCAGCTTCTCGGACTACGGCAAACTCAGCCACCACCGCCTGGAAGGCCTGGAGTCGGGCGCGAGCGGGCGCGTGCAAAAGGACGAGTACGGCATCGAAGACGCCCGCGACTTCGCCTTGTGGAAGGCCTATGATGAGGCCGATGGTCCCATCTATTGGGACACGGAGCTGGGACGCGGCCGGCCAGGCTGGCACATCGAATGCTCGTGCATGAGCATGCGGTATCTCGGCGAAAGCTTTGACATCCACACCGGCGGGGTGGACCTTGTCTTTCCGCATCACGAAAACGAGATCGCCCAGTCCGAGGCGGCCACGGGCCAACCCTTCGTGCGCTATTGGATGCACAACGCCCACCTTCTCGTCGAGGGACGCAAGATGGCGAAGTCGTATGGCAACACCTACACGTTGCGCGACCTCCTGGAGATGGGGTATGACCCGATCGCCATCCGGTACGTGCTCATCGCCACGCATTACCGTCAACCCAACAACTTCACCTTTGACGCCGTGGAAGCCGCCGCCGAATCCCTCGCCCGCATTCGGGATTTCCGGCTGCGGTTGCAGGAAACGCAAGGCGAAGGGAGCGATCTATCCGAAGCCATCGCCTCACACGAGAAAGCCTTTAGCGAGGCCTTGGACGATGACCTCAACATCTCGGCGGCGCTGGCGGCGGCGTTTGAATTCATTCGCGAGACCAACCGCCGGCTCGACGCTGGAGAGGTGAGCGAAGAGGCCGCGCACAACGCCAACGCCTTGCTGGATCGCTTCGACCAAGTCACGGGCCTTTTCCCGCCGGCGGAGGAGCAGAGCGCGCCGGACGAGGTATTGACGTTGGTGCATGAACGGCAGGAGGCGCGCCGGGCCAAGGACTTCGCGCGGGCGGACGCCATCCGCGATCAGCTCCTGGCCATGGGATGGGCCGTGGAAGACACGCCGGACGGACCACGGGTGAAAAGGCTATTAGAACGTCACGCATAAAGGACGCGGAATCGGGCCGGACGGCCCTTGAAAACCGGACATTCGACTTCGGCGTGTCCGTGGCGCGTCTCGCACGCCATCTCGAAAACCAAGCTCCGGTTCCACTGGCGGAAAAGGTGGTCAAGCTGGGGACCGAACTGGGCGCCAACGTGGCGTCCGCCGCCGCATCCACCAGCCGGCGGTATTCGCTTAAGCGCTACAGCGCCGCCCTGCGTCAAAGCCGGGAACTCGTCTATTGGTTCCGCCTCGCCGCCGCATCGGCCGAACCTCCGGACCCGGCCACCTACAAACCGTTCATTGACGAATGCCGCGTGCTGGCGGACTTGTTAACCCAACAGTGCCAACTCATTCACGAAGAGTTGCAAGGAAAGGGCGGAGATCTCCCCCCGGTATTCCAAGACGAGTGAGTCAAGGAAACCAAGTCTGGCACTCTGTCCTCCATTGACTTGTGAGTGTCCCTTTCCGTCTTACGCAGCGCAAAACTCCACGGGCCTTGGAAACAGTTCAGATCAAAGGCATGATCGAATGGTGCGCCAAACCCGCGCCAGAGGCGCGATAGCGAGTAGCCTGGGGCAAGCAAAGCGCAGCCCCAGGGGGAAAGTATCCCCCGCATCTCCGTCCTGAAGGGACGGAAGAAAGGCGCGGTGGCCGCTTCGGTCCCTTCAGGACCGATTTCGGTGGCGGCCTGTGACCTAGGGCTGCGCTTCGCTTGCCCTAGGCTACTCCCCATGGCGCCTTCAGCGCCATACACGCACACGGTTGAGCCATGGTCCGGTGCGCGTGAAATTTGAAATGCAGAAGCCACATCCGAGTGAATTCACTTTGGCTTTCAACATTGGTGCTCTGCGAGCAGCGCATGGGAGGAAAGACGCGAGTGGCGTTGCGTGTGATAGCAGGGAGCGCGCGGAATCGCGTGCTTGCCGCGCCGGAAGGACGGGAGACCCGGCCCACGGGCGAACGGGTGCGCGAAGCTTTTTTCAGCATGGTGCAAACCCGTCTGCCCGGCTCGCTCTTCGCCGACCTATTCGCGGGGAGCGGCGCCATGGGCATCGAAGCCTTGAGCCGGGGCGCGGCGCACGCGGTGTTCGTGGACAATGCGTCCAAGGCGTTGCGCGTGCTTCGGGACAACCTCAAGACGGCGGGCGTCGCCTCACGCGCCGATGTGCATCACCTGGACGCGCCGGCTGACCTGGGCCGTCTTCACCGGCCCGGCAACGGTTACGACATCGTTTTCGCGGATCCCCCCTACCACTTCGAGCATTATGAGAAATTGCTGGAGGCGCTCGGCCAGTACCGGCTCGTGGCCCCGGACGGTCTCGTCGCGATTGAACACACCATCCGCACGGAGATGCCGGAGAAGGCGGGCGGCTTCGCGCTTGAACAAACGCGCCGCTACGGAGATAGCGCCATGAGCATCTACCTTACGGAAACCGATTAGGACCACCCACGGAGCCTTCATTTCGTATGCTGAATCCATCATGGCCCGGGCTACTCTTCAACGCCGTTTCGGCCGCCGAGGAAACAAGCTCAACCTTCACATCCCGCGCCATTGAACTGGAAGCGGTGGATCTCGCGCTGGCGGCGTGCTTGGTGATCACGGCGGGCCTCGTCAGTTTCGCGCTGCGCCTGGGCCTCGAACGGCAGCTCGCGATCGCCGCTCTCCGGACGGTGACGCAACTGCTGCTCATCGGCTACATCCTGCGCTACATCTTTGAACTCGAGACCTTCTGGGCCGTGGGCGGCTGGATGGCCGTCATGATAGCGGCGGCGAGCATCACGGCCGTGCGGCGCTCCAGCCGGACCTACAGGGGCGCCCAAGTCTACGCCTTCGCCGTGCTCGTCCTGAGCGGGCTGCTCACGAGCTACGCGGTGACCGGCGTCGTCATAGGCGTCACGCCGTGGTACCAGCCCCAGTACATCATCCCCCTCCTTGGGATGATTCTGGGCAACAGCCTCACCGGCATCTCGCTGTGTTTGGATGTGCTGCTGGAACGGCTCAAGGAGCACCGTCACGTGGTCGAGATGGAGCTGGCCCATGGCGCCACGCGCTGGGAAGCCGCCCTGCCGCAACTGCGCGAAGCGGTCCGCCGGGGAATGATCCCCATCATCAACTCCATGATGGTGGTGGGCGTGGTGTCGTTGCCCGGCATGATGACGGGCCAGATTCTGGCGGGCGCGGATCCCTTGGAGGCCGTGAAGTATCAGATCGTGGTGATGTTCATGATTGGGGCCGCTACTTCGGTGGGATGCATGTTCATCGCCTTCATTACAAGCCACCGCTTGTTCAACGCCAAACACCAACTCCGGGCGGACGCCATTTTAAGCCGCCGGTAGAACCTCACACCTCCGTCACCGGACCAAAGCCCACCCCTTCTTCCGTGGGCCAAGCGAGATAGCTCTCTACTGTCAGCCCCGCGAAGGCGCTACGGAGCCGGCTGGCTACGAGTTCCAAATCCGCCTTCTGCTGCATCCAGACCCCACCGGGCTCCAACCGCAGCCGGTGAATATAGAACGCGCACCCCGCGTGGGCGATCAGGATCACCCGGCGCAGCGAATGCGCCTCGATGAGAAACCCGATATCCCTCTCCAACCCCCTTGCGGACAGAGCGCCCATTTGGTGACCCGCAAACGCCCCCGGACCGCCCGGAACCGCCACGCGATCGTAATTGGGCAGATTCAGGTGGTGGTGAAGGAACTCGTCGCAGTGGTCTCCGAAGCGGCCGTCCGAACAATATACGGCGGCCGCGTGAACACGCTCGCTTTCAAAACCAAAACCGCTTTGATAGGCCATGGAGATTCCCCATGGTTCGACCGGCGTCGTCAAGGTAATTCACCTCACAAGGTTGATAGCTGAATCATGCAGAACAAACCTATATGTAACTCCCCATCGGTCCAGCTTCCCGGCGCGCCAAACAGAGAATCCCCCGGATGAGCCTAGAATCATCCGGGGGATCTGATACTCGGGCGGCCCATTCAGGTTCGGGCCGCTTCGCAAAGGGGAGAACCCCTTACAGCTCCGGCATCTCCGGCGGCTCCATGTCGTCCATGTCCATGTCTTCGTCCATGTCCATGTCCGGCGGTTCGGGCATTTCCATGTCCTCGGGGTCGGGCTGCTCCGGCATTTCCATGGGCTCATCCATAGGCTCATCCATGGGTTCGCCTGGCATGTCCATGGGCTCCTCCGCCGGCGGCGCGGGATCCTCGGGCATGCCCGGATCCGGTTCACAGCCGACTACCATCAGCCCAGCCACCGCTACTGCCGCAAAGGCATACATTAACGAGCGCATAATCTTTCTCCTTTCTGGTGCGTTCCTGTTCCCTAGAACTAACTCCCCCGGCCCTCACATAGCCGGGACTTCCTGACACGTTGTGGCGGCTTATCAAGGCTCTACCGGCCCTCTTTTCCGCCACCGGGCATCGGTTCCGTCCTGAGCGGAACTTCAACCCTTCATGGGTTCATGCGTTGCTGGGCTCACTGCCAGAGCCGCTCGCTACGGTCCCTGACCGCCCTGCAACTCATACTACCAAGCACATCCTAACGTAAACACGCATCGCGCCGCAAGCAAGCGGGTATAGCCAGCACCGCCGCTGGACGATGCGCCGAAAGACCGCCTAGAAGTCCTCGAAGCCCTCAAGGGGATCGCCGAAATCCTCATCGTCAAAATCGTCGAGGTCGTCGGGAGCCTCCATGTCATCGGGATCCATGGGCTCCTGCACGGGCTCCTCCAGCGGGGGCAGCTCGTCGTCCATGGGCTCTTCCATGGGCTCCTCCATCGGAGGCAGCTCTTGATCCATGGGCTCTTCCATGGGCTCTTCCATCGGAGGCAGTTCTTGATCCATGGGCTCGTCCATGGGCTCGTCCATCGGAGGCAGTTCCTGATCCATGGGTTCCTCCGGCGGCGCCGGAGCGTCCGGCGGATCCTCCATGTGAATGCCTGGCTCCAACGGTTCTCCAGGTCCCGGAGTCTCGCAACCAAGCAGGGCCACGGCCACGAAAGCCGCCGCCGTTCCCACAAGCAGTTCCTTCATATCGTTCCTCCTTTCTATAGTGTCTGCGGTTTGTTACGGTGAGCCGCTTACGGCTGCACCAATTCGTCACCGTATCACACGTACCAAAGCAATTTCAAAACTGTTTATCGCACGCCACCTCTTGGGTTCTGGCATCCTATATGTTGTTCCATATCCATCTATGCTTCTTCATTCGCGTATAGGCCCGTGGGCTTAATTGACCTTCGGCGCTCTCATGGCGTAGCGTGTGCCCCGGCGGCGTCGCGCGTTCGGGATTCGCCAAACACGGCGCGATTATAGGGCAAGCGGAGGGAGAATGACATTTCGCGAAACGTACGGCGAGTTGCGGCGCCAACGCGCGGCCGTGGCCGAAGACTCCGGCGTGGCGGAGGAGGTGGTCCAACATATCTGGCACGAACTCGCGTTCGCCACGGACAATCTAGTGACCGACGATGGCCGCGCGCTGCGCATCGTGTCGCCGGGCTGGTGGAACCATGCCGAGGGCCCCGATTTTCGCGGCGCCCAGCTTGCGTTCAACGGCCGTCTGCGCGACGGCGACGTGGAAGTTCATCTCACCCACGCAGCGTGGAAGCAACACGGCCACGATGGCGATCCCCGCTTTGATCGCGTCCGCCTTATCGCCGTGCTCGAGAAGCGGCCTCCCCGTCAGCCGCCCCACACGTCCAGCGGACGGCGCATCCCATGTTTGCTCTTGGGGAACTTGTTAAAGGAAGACATCGATTCGCTGGCGGACCGCCTGCCGCTGTACCGTGAGCCCGCCCAGTCCCCGGCGGCTCATGGCGCCTGCGCCGCGCTTACCCGGCGCTTCGGGACAGACAACATGAACGAACTCGTACGGCTGGCGGGAGAGTGGCGCATGGTGCAGAAGGCGCAATTGCTGCGGGAACGCATGGCCTACGTGGGACCGGAGCAGGCCATCTACGAAGCGCTCCTGCGGGCCTGCGGCTACAGCCGGTACAAGCATCAGTTCCGCGTGACCGCCGAGCAGCTTCCCTACGAGCGGGCCCGGCAGTTGGCTAAGCAGGATACCCACCTTCTCGAAGCGGCCTACCTCCAACTCACGGGGCTCATGCCAGAATCGCTGAACGAGGAGGCCGCCGGGTTCGCGCATTTCAGCCGTTTGGAAGCCCTGCGGCAAAAGCACCTCCCCGGTCTCCGCTCCATCCCCCTGGAATGGTCCCGGCTGAAGACGCGCCCCATCAACTACCCCGAACGGCGCATGGCGGGGATGGCGCGCTTCATTGCGCGCACGGCCGCCGAGGGCTTGCTCGCCACACTGGACCGGATTTGGATCGAGCCCCTCTCCCCCACAGCCCGGCGCAAGGCTCTTGAAGCACTCTTCCCAGGCCGGATGGGGTTCTGGGCCAACC
>PUOI01000592.1 GCA_003552765.1 Candidatus Hydrogenedentota bacterium
CGACCCGCGGCTCTTCCTTGGGGCGAAGGTATTCGATCCGTTGCGGGTGAAGGCGCGGATTACTCACCCAGCATTGGCTCTCCTCAACCCAGCTTTCATTTTCTTGTGGCTCCTGGGTCACAATCCCTACATGATCAAATCGGCGGACCATACTAGCTCTCCCTGAGTTGCACTATCCTTTTCCACGAGCATCGCAGTGTGAAGAGACGGAAACCATCGTGGCACGGGGCTATACTCCAACATCGGGGATGTCCCATCTCTTGCCAAAATTACCGGCAGTCTCTCACGCCCCGGCTCCCCTAGTGTAGCCGATGGCACACCACATACCAAAGCGTCGAGTGTGTTTTTCTCGCACCCTCGGCAGGCAGCCTTCTGCGCACCACCGAAACCATCGCCGACCTTATCAGCTGCACCCGCGACACAGCTTGCCCAACCACTATTGATCAAAGCCCTAAGCCGGAAATATGCAGATCTTCGATCAACTCCCGGGCGTAGTCCGGGAATATATCCTCCATCTCACCGAAGTCGTTTCGCTCCACCCTGAAGTTTTTTATGTGAGAAGTTTCGCGACCCAACCCTACAAAACCCACTCCCTGCGCACCATCCGCCACACTGATATCCGAGAACCTATTTTCAGTGATAACTATATTATCCATGCGCACGTCATGCTCCCCGGCATGTCCCACAGGACGGAACAGAAAACCGGTAAATTCGCCATCCCCTTCTCCTTTGACGATATTGGATATCCGAT
The DNA here is from genome assembly GCA_003552765.1 of Candidatus Hydrogenedentota bacterium. GTDB lineage: Bacteria > Hydrogenedentota > Hydrogenedentia > Hydrogenedentales > SLHB01 > SKRY01. Next base: position 752 of record PUOI01000592.1, read on the forward strand.
TTCCACGAATTTGCGCTCCGCTCATTCGGTGTTCGGGGATTGTAGCGCCCGTGCTGATACATATGCGCACCGCCGAGCTGAGATACTCACTATCCTTGATCTTGTTATTGCTTAAAACGGCATCCTTTATGCCTCGCCTCAACGTTATGCCGCCGCGGGTCCCCGTCAGTTGATTACCCGACACATGCACCTTTGACTGACGCAGGTCCATACCGTCACGCTCAGAACTCTGGTGTTCTTCGTTGAATTGGATAATGTTACTTTCTATAACGGTAGGCCCGGAGCCTGCGAGCGATATCGCCGCCGTGTGTCCACCCGCATTCAGCATCTCGTTCCCACCGATTATTGTATGTCTTCCACGGCTGCTCATGGCCTCCTGCCGCATGTGTGGTGGCGGCGAGCCTTCTTCGTTATAAAGGTTTTTAATCGTGTTGTCTTCAATAAGGGTATGGGGAGTGTAAGACAAAATCCCTATGGGATGCCTTCCCGGTCCGACGCCCTCGATATGATTGCCGGTGATCCGCGCATAACGAGTGTCTCCGCCGCCACTGCCTACGGTAACAGGTCTTGTCCCGATATCGATAAACCTGTTGTCTGAAATCTCCAGATAGCGGGAACCGTCGCCTATCCTGAAATTAGCGCCCGCACCGACATCCGTGAATTCGCAACCGGTTACAAGCAAGCCGGTGATCGGACCGTGTGCGGCCGCACCATGAAGCGCACTTCGCCCGTAATTGGAAAACGTAAGGTCCCGAAAGATCATATTTTCATATTCAGCACCATTTATCTGAACGCCGTAATGATGTCCCTGTCCGTCAAAGCAAATGTCACTCAGCTCAATATAACTCGTCGCACCGAGGCTCAGGGCAAAATGACCCTCAGCTTTCAGCACGGTGTCCGAACCCTTGCCAGTGATCTTCAGGGACCTGTTGTCGGGGGTTGACACGTCGTCTATATAAAACTCGCCGTCACCCAACTCAATAACGGCGCCTTCCTCGGGGACGTCATCGAGGGCATCCTGAAGGGTATGTTCCCCCGATGCGTGCGATTCAGGCGTCACCTGAATAGCGTGTTCGAACTCATACGCCATCACCGGCATATCCCAGTCGAGAGTCGGCTTATCCCATTTCGATTGGGCAGAAAGTGCGTGTGAACAGCCAAGCATATGACTTCCCACCGAAAGGACGAGTGCAAAGACAAAACATCTGCGTAGAAACCTACCACTAACACGATATGGAGCATTTCTTGGTAACATAAGTATTGTCACCTTTATTTTTAGCCGTTTACGACTTCTAACTGAACTCTCAGGGTTTTGCCCGCCGATAATGCGGTGGGGATGTCCTATTCCCTGTTGAAATTACCGCTTCGGCTCCACGCCCCGGCCACCTTAGTGTAGCCGATGGCACACCACATACCAAAGCGCCGAGTGTGTTTTTCGCGCACCGTCGGTGGGAGCGCCTGCGCCATGTGCGCCTTTATTCGCGGTGATTTCGCGGTTAATCCCCGTAGTGGCCGGGGTTCAAGCGCCTTCCCCTTCAGTAGAGACTTGCCCGTTATGCTGTGGCCCCGGTAGGATGAAGGCCGCGCGGGTGTTGTAGAATGCCAACCTGACACTCCCAATTGCCGAAAACAGAGGCGTTGCTAGCAACCACTACAACAAAGGAACCAACCATGACGAAGAGACTCTCTTTGAATGTTAAGCGCAGGCAGTTTCTGGTGACAGCCGCGGCGGGCGCTGGCGCGAGTCTGATTGCCCGGGGACCGCAGAGTTGGATGAGCGCGGGCGCGCAGGAAGGAACCGCTGGCCATTTTCGGGTCAGTGGCCGCTATCCGCATCTCACCATGTTCAATCGGGACAGCCGGGGCGAGTGCGGCGTGGGCGCGGTCGTGAAATGGCAGGACCGCTTGTGGGTCATCACGTATCACCAGCATTCGCCGGGGGGCAGCTCGGACAAGCTGTGGATCATTGATGACAACCTGGAGCGGGAGTATTTCCCGGACAGCGTGGGCGGCACGCCCGCCAACCGGTTCATCCACCAGGAATCGAACCAGCTTCTGATCGGCCCGTATCTCGTGGACGAGGACCGCAACATCCGCGTGATTCCGATGGGAAGCGCTCCCGAGGCCCCAGAAGAGGATGAGCTTTTCGGCCGGCTCACGGGCACGGCCCGCCACATTCACGATCCCGAAAACAAGGTCTACCACTTCGACATGGAGGGGCTCCTTTACGAAGTGGACGTGCACACCCTGGAGGTGAACCTCTTGTACGCGCGCCCCGTTCCGGGCTGGCACGCCAAGGGCGCCTACACGGGCCAGGGCCGCCTGGTGCTAGCGAACAACGGCGAATGGTCTTCGGGGAGCGTGGATCCTTTCCAACCGTTCGAGTACCAGTTCGACCCCGAGCCGGAGACCGATGAAGACGCGGGCGCGCTAGCCGATTGGGACGGCGAAGAGGAGTGGCGGCTCATCAAGCGGCGCCAGTTCACCGAAGTGACAGGACCCGGGGGGATATATGGCCCTCCCGATGACGAGGCGCCAGTGTGGGCCACGGGCTGGGATATGCGCTCCCTTTTCCTAATGGTCATGAAGAACCAGGAGTGGCATGAGTTCCGCATGCCCAAACCCGACTTCTCCTACGACGGCCACCATGGCTGGCACACGGAATGGCCCCGCATCCGCGAGGCGGTCCCAGCGGCGAACGGCGAAGCCCCCCGCCTGCTCATGAACAAACATGGCGGCCTGTTCGACTTCCCCATACACCTCACGCCGGATAATCGTTCGGGATTACGGCCCATCAGTTCCTACCTCAAGATCATCAGCGACGTCGAGTACTGGAACGGCGAACTGGTGTTCGCGTGCAACGACGCCACGGCGTTCGACAACCCGCTCATGGGCCAGGGCCACTCCAACCTGTGGTTCTCCACGTGGGACGCGCTGCACGATATGGGCGCGCCCGCAGGCTGGGGCGGCGTATGGATGGAAGACTCCGTCGAAGGCGGCGAGCCGTCGGTTCCTTTCTTCATCGCGGGTTACGAGCAGCGGGTCCTGCATCTCGGTCACGACTTGAACGAACCCGTGACCTTCCATCTGGAAATCGATCGCACCGGCCAGAACGACTGGGAAGACTACGCCGAGGTCGAGGTTCCCGAGGAAGGCTACGCGTATCACGTCATTCCCAGCGGCGCTTCCGGCGAATGGATGCGCGTGCGCGCCGACCGCGATGTCTCCCACGCCACGGCTCACTTCCACTTCGGTCCCTCCAAGGGCAGCGTCACGGACGACGAGATGTTCGCGCCCTTGGCCAACGTGACAACCGATGAAGCCTATACGCGGGGAATCATCCGGCCGCGCGGCGAAGACTTGGAAACGCTTCACTTCTGGGCGCGCCATGTGGACGCGGACGGCGAGGTCAGCGATGTGGGTTACTACGAGATTGGCGAGGACCTCGTGCTGCGCCATAAGCCCGACGAGACGGATGCCGCCGAGTACTTGAAGGACAACGCCGAGATTGCTCCGGGCGGCATGGAGCAAGCCCCGGACGACGATCTGGACATCGACATCGACGAGGCGTCCGTCATCGTGTTTCAGGGCGACAAGCGGTTCCGCCTCCCCAAAGCACATGAAGCCTACGGCGCGCCGTGGCCCGGCGGCGATCCCCGGCGCGTGCGCGAAGTGGTGACGGAGCGGAGCTTACTCAATGCGGCGGGCAGCTTCTATATGTTGCCCCGCAACAATTCCGGCGGCGTGCGCGCCCTAAAACCCGTCGCGACGCACAACAAGCGCATCGTCGACTTCTGCTCGTGGCGCGGCATGATGGTGATCACGGGAGTGGCCGACGAAGCGGACCCCGAACATCCCCACTTCATCCCGTCCGACGACGGCCGGACCGGACTGTGGGTTGGGGACATCGACGACCTCTGGAAGCTGGGCAAGCCGCGCGGCGTGGGCGGTCCGTGGTATGAAACGGCCGTCGAGGCGGACGAGCCGAGCGACCCCTATCTCATGACCGGCTACGACCAGAAGCGCGTTGAGCTGAGCCATGACGCGGACGAGGCCGTGACCTTCACGCTCGAAATCGACGTCTTCGGTGCGCTCTACACGCCCGAGACCTTCTTCCCTTATGCCGAACTCACGGTGCCCGCGGGCGAAACCGTGAACCACGAATTCCCCGAAGGCTTCGCGGCCCACTGGATCCGCCTCCGCGCGGACGCCGATTGCGCCGCGACGGCTACGTTCACCTACGCATAGGCGCTTGGACGCGGCGGCAATCCCCTCTGACCGCCGCCGCGTCCCAACCGCTGGGAAAAGAACGGGAACGCCATCCCCTGTAATCCTCCTTTCGCCGCCTTCCAGGCGGCTTTTTTTGCGTGCAAAATCCCGGCGGCGCGATATAAAAATCACATGGGGTAATCGAAGCACAGCCCCACGCAACAGGCTTCCCGGCCTCACCGTCCCCATAGCTGGATTATGCCGCCTCGAATGAAATGAAAACTGCACAAATATTTTATTTACATGATACAATCAACATGGCGGGTGGTGGTAATGCCGCGCCAAAGATTTCCGGATGTTTCCGCCGCCTGATGAGGGGGCGAGAGTGTGTGTGACGCGATTGCTCCTTGAGTTCGGCTAACTCCTGACACTAACAAGAGGAACGTATCATGGCGACGAACGTGACCAGAAGGGATTTTCTCAGGACGGCCAGCATCGGTGCTGGCGTTGTGGCGGCGGGGTATTCCCCCTTCTCCTATGCCGCGAACAGCAAAGTGCGGGTCGGCAAGATTGGGACGGGCGCCCAGGGCGCATCACGAAATCTTGTTGGCCTGCTGTTGACGGAGGATGTGGAAGTCACGGCGGTCTGCGACGTATACGAACCGCATCTGAACCGTGGCCAGCAAATGGTGGGCGGTGAGGACATGGCGGCGTATTACGACTACCGGGAGATGCTCGACGAGGAAGAACTGGACGCCGTGGTCATTTCGACGTCGCAGCACCAGCATTACCAACCGGTCATGGACGCGCTGGACGCGGGCAATTATGTGTTTTGCGAGAAGACGCTTACCTTCGACATCCAGGAGTCCCGCAACATCGTGGAGAAGTGCCACGAAACCGGGCTGTTCTGCCAGGTGGGGCACCAGCGCAGGTACAATCCGCAGTATCTCAAAGCCGTGTGGCTCGCGCGCGAGCAGGCCATGCTGGGCCGGATCCAGCATATGTCCGCCCACTGGCGCCAAAATCACCGGAACGGCTGGCGGCGGCCCATCGATCCGAACTACGAACTCAACGAGCATGAGCGCCAGTTCATCAGCGACCTCGACCGCCACCTGAACTGGCGCCTGTACCAAGACATCTCCGGCGGCTTAATGACGGAATTCGCCACGCACCAGGTGGACATCTGGAACTGGTTCCTCGGAACCATGCCCAAGCGCGTGTGGGGTTCGGGCAACGTGGACTACTGGCGCGACGGCCGCGAGGTTGCGGACAACGTCGACCTTATCTACGAGTACGAGGTGCGTGTCAGCGCTCCAGGCTTTGTCGACATCGAGCCCCGCATTGCGGAACAGGATTTCGCGCAGATTAACCAGCCCTACGAGGTGCGCGCAAACTACAACTGCTTGACCGCCAACGCGCAAGGCAGCGTTCAGGAATTCATCCGGGGCGACCAAGCCTCTTTCCAACTGAGCGAGCCCTGGGCGGGCGGGTGCTACATATTGGCCGAACCGGATATGCGCGACAGAACGGAAGCCCGCGAATGGCGCAGAGGAGACGCCGAGGCGGATGCCGTCACACACAGCGAAACGGAAATCATTCCGCCAGAGGCGTACCGCGAGCCGTTCCCCATCGAGGTGGTCCACGACTACGCCTCCCCCATCCATTACCAATTCGCGGCCATGGCCAAGTGCATCAAGGAAGGCGGCAAGCCTTACAGCAACGAGATGGTTGGCCACCTCGCGACCGTCACCGGCTTGTGCGGCCTTGAGGCCATCCGCGAAAAGAAGGTGGTGGAGATCGACCCCGCGCTGTATACCTTCGACTTCGAGACGCCCGACCCATACCAATACGAGTACTGGCCGGATCCCGCGCACGCATAAATACGCCCGGCACAATTGACTCCCGCCGCGCCTGCCTACAAACGGCAAGCGCGGCGGCTTGCCGTGATGAGACCAACGCCCAACAGACGGACGCTCGGAAGAATAATGATCGGCTCAGCGGCCGCAGCTCGTGGTGAACCGGCTGATGAAGCATTCGCGTGTGGACATGTGGCCCAGCAAAGCCGCCCCCCGGACGACAAGTCAAACAGCAAAACGGCGCACGTTTAACCCGGCCCGGCTGGTCTTCACGTTGGAGGGTGCGGACTAAGCGCCGTCAGGTTTCCTTGGAGTCTGTGGCGAAGGCGCCGGGCCAGCCGCCATGCTGTTCGATGACCTCGTCGATCTCCCCCATCAGGCGGATGGTCTCGTTCAATGCCACGACGATCTTCTGGTAGTGGGCGATGTCCTCGTCCGTCAGCCTTCGGCCGGGGCGCGGGTTCTTGCCGCCCTTGGCCTGGCGGTCCTTGAGCCATTTCTCGCAGACCTGGTAGCCGCCGATGTGGAAGTTCCATACCTCCTCGGGTACGCCGCGAAAGCCGGCCGTCCGGGCTTTGTCGATCCAGACGGTGTTGCCGGCGTACGAGACCTTCTCGACCTCGGGGTTCTCGCCACCGATGAACTCGGTGATAGGTTGGTCAAGCTTAGACGATTCCAGCAGGTGCACGGCGACGAGTTCCCCGCCAAGCTGGGCTAGCACGCGGAACAGTTC
>PUOI01000463.1 GCA_003552765.1 Candidatus Hydrogenedentota bacterium
CAGTCAGTTGGAACGGGTCGCCACGCGCATGGACGAGTACATGGCGGCGGACCCATGGCGCGAAAACCATCCCCAAACGCCCCATGGGTTCAACGTCGCCTATCTGAGCGCGGAGTTCGGGGTCCATGAGTCGATATCCATCTACTCCGGCGGCTTGGGCGTGCTCGCGGGCGATCACCTGGAATCGGCCAGTGACCTGGGGCTGCCCTTGGCGGGGCTTGGCCTATTGTATCGGGAAGGATATCACACCCAGTATCTCAATGCGGACGGCTGGCAGCAGGAGTTGTATCCGGCCAACGACTTTTACAATATGGCGCTGACGCCCGAGCGGGACGGCGAGGGCCGTCAAATAAAGATTGAAGTCGATTACCCCGACCGCAAGGTGTACGCGCGCATATGGCGATGCCAAGTCGGCCGGGCCCCCCTGTATCTCATGGATTGTGATTTCGAAGACAACGATCCCGAGGATCGCGAACTCACGGGGCAGCTCTATGGGGGCGACCGGGACATGCGCATCCGGCAGGAGATCATGTTGGGCATGGGAGGCGTCAAGGCCTTACGCGCCTGTGGGATCCATCCCTCCGTCTATCACATGAACGAAGGCCACTCCGCGTTCATGGCCCTTGAACGAATACGCGACCTCATGCAGAACGAGGGCTTGACCTGGGGCCATGCCCTGGAAACGGTCAAGGCCGCCAGCGTGTTCACGACGCACACGCCGGTGCCCGCGGGCAACGATATGTTCTCGCCCGAAATGATGGAGCATTACTTCGCGAAGTACGCCAAGGATGTGGGCATCCCTATGGGAGAGTTGCTCGCCTTGGGGCGGCAGGATCCCGCGGACACGCGCGAGCCCTTCTGCATGACGGTGCTCGCCCTGAAGCTTTCCAGCTGCGCCAACGGCGTGAGCGAGTTGCATGGCGAGGTCGCACGGGGCATGTGGGCGCGGACATGGCGGGACGTGCCTCAGGAGGAGGTCCCCATTACCTCCATCACCAACGGGGTCCATCCCAAGTTCTGGATAAGCCGGGATCTTGCTGGACTGCTGGATCGCTATATCGGCCCCCCGTGGGTGGATAATCCGACCGATCCCGAGGTCTGGAAGCACATCGACGATGTGCCCGACGCCGAGCTTTGGCGCACGCACGAGCGGCGGCGGGAGCGCTTGGTCCATTTCGCCCGCAAACGGCTGGTCAGCCAGCTGCGTTACCGGGGCGCGCCGAATTCCGAGGTGGAACGGGCGTCCGAGGCGCTGGATCCCGAGTATCTCACGATCGGATTCGCACGGCGCTTCGCCACGTACAAGCGCGGCAACCTTATTCTGATGGATCCCGAGCGGTTCCGCCGCATCCTGACGAACCCCGATCGTCCCGTGCAATTCATCATCGCCGGTAAGGCTCACCCACAGGACCAGCAAGGCAAGGAAGTCATCCGCAACATCATCCATTACATGCGGGCGTACGACGTGCGTTCACACATCGTGTTCATCGAGGACTACGACATGAACGTGGCCCGCTACATGGTCCAAGGGGTGGACTGTTGGCTCAATACCCCCCGCCGTCCGCTGGAGGCCAGCGGCACCAGTGGGATGAAGGCGGCCGCGAACGGCGGCTTGAACATCAGTGTGCTTGACGGCTGGTGGTGCGAGGCCGAGGGCTTGGCGGAGAACGGCTGGAACATCGGGCGGGGCGAGAGCTACGAGGATCCCGATGAACAGGACGTGGTGGAGAGCGAGGCCCTCTACGAGATCCTTGAGGCCGAAGTGGCCCCCATGTTTTATGAACGGGGCCGCGAGAACCTGCCGCGCGAATGGGTGCGCCGGATGAAGGCGGCCATGCGCACGATCAACCCCATCTTCAACACGCATCGCATGGTGCAGGAATACGCGGACCGGTTTTACGTGCCCGCCGCGGAGCGCCGCCTCGCCCTTCGCGCCGACAACCGCGCCCGCTCCAAGGCCTTGGCCGACTGGAAGCGCAAGGTGCGCCAAGCGTGGAAGGATGTCGTCATCTCGAATATCGAATCGGGCGCTACGGAAAACATCCAGTTCGGAGAGACGCTCACCGTCCAGGCCGACGTGACGTTGAAGACGCTTACTCCCGATGACGTGACCGTGGAAGTCTATTACGGTGACTTGGACCCTCAAGGCCGCATTCTAAACGGCCGGACCGCCGAGATGAACAACGTGGGCGACGGCGCCAAGGGGACCAAGCGGTATGAGGGCCACATTCCCTGTGAAAAAACGGGACAGCAGGGATTCATGGTCCGCGTGGTCCCCAGCCACCCCGACCTGGCCACGAAACATGAAACCCGGCTGATTACCTGGGGCTGAGTACACGCAACATTTCATGGCGAGAAGACGTTGGCAGCGTTTGACGCTTCCCAAAAAGATGACCTGTTCATGCAAAGAAATGAATAAATCCTCTTCGACGGCGTCTACTGCGACAAAAGGGCATCAGCGGGGACGCAATTGCCCCATGGGCGGAATCGCGGGTTCTGGACGATCCAGGGCGTTTGTTGACAGAAAGTGAAAATTTTTCTTGCATTCGTCAATGGTTTCTGGCAAACTGGGGCTGATACATGGGAGAAAAGGTCAAGAATTCCTCTTGCATTGGCCGTCCTTTTGGGATATACTGCCGCCAACACGAGGGCATTGTATGGCGTCGAGCCGGCGCGGAATAGGATGCCTGTTGGCCTTGTTTAGCTACACCACGTGACCACCATCGGCAGCGGCGCTCTAATCTGGCAGCGGAAGGAGGGATGAAGAAAGCCAGCACGCAATCAATCTGCCCGAGGGCCGTTCGCACTCACGATGTTGTTCCATAGATGGCGAGATATACTCGACACACACAGCATTGAGGAAAGCCGGAAAGACCTGCTGGAATGGATGCTGGGATGACTGGGCGGATGACAATCCGCTCCAACCCCAAAAGAGCGTAAGGAGATAACGTGTTATGCGTAAAACCTTGATTGGCATAGCGGCGGCCGCGGCTATTGCGTTCACGACCGTGGCGCACGCCGAATTGCAAAACGTGACGATCGACGGGTCGATTCAGATCCGCGGCAACTACTACCGGAACTTGGTTCGCGATCCGCTTGGCGACGGAGCCGAGACGGAACATGTCGAGCAACGCACGCGTCTGGGCGTGAACGCGGAGTTCACGGACCAGGTTTCCAGTTACATCGAGCTGGACAACTACTACTGGTGGGATGGCAATCGCTCGGACCTGAGCGTGGACATCTACCAAGCCTATGTCCAGGCCGAAGAGATGTGGAACGTCCCGCTGCGCGCGCGGATCGGCCGCCAAGAGATCGTGTTGGGCGGAAGCTGGCTGGTTGGCGCGAACGAGTCCGCGCCCGCCTTCACCGGCTTGTCCTTCGACGCGGTGCGTGCGACGTACGCCACGGACCAGATCTCGCTGGACGCCTTCGCGGCGGAGCTGTTTGAAAACAGCACCTTTGGCGGTGTGTACGGTAGCTACATCGGCCAGCCCGACATGAACTTCGACGCCTACTGGTTGTGGCATCGCGATTCCCCGCGCTATGTCGACGACTTGAACACCCATACGTTCGGCCTCCGCGGAGCCGGAGACGTTGAAGGGTTCGATTTCGAGATCGAAGGCGCGTGGCAGACCAAGGACTCCCCGCGAGCGCCTCGACTTCGTGGTGAGGATTTCTGGGCCGGGAACGTCGAAGCCGGCTATACCTTCGACACCCCGAACAACCCCCGGATCTTCCTGGGCGGCGCTTGGTTCGAAGGCAGGGATATCTACAGCCCAACCTTGTTTGAGCGGTGGAACCCCTTCTTCACGCCCGCCTTTATCGACGGCTTTGACCGTCTGTACAGCGATGTGTACTACAGCGAGTTCTTCGGACGTGACTTGAGCAACGTCCGGTTGGCCCGCGGCGGCGCCAGCATCCAGCCGACCGAAGACACCGAGATCGAACTCGTGGTCAGCTACTTCCGCAGCGATGCGGTCCCGCGTGGATTCAGCAAGGATCTCGGTTGGGAAGCCGGCCTGTATGGCACGTATGACTACACCGAGGATCTGCAGTTCTCCGCTGGCTGGGCGCACTTCTTCACCCAGAGCGGCATGGCGGCCCGGCGCGACGCTGTCATTGATGGCACGAGCGATGCCGACTATGTCTTCGTGGAGACCCGCCTGTCCTTCTAACCTGGCGGCAGGTTAAAAGGAAGAGGCTTTCTCCTCGAAAGCTAGAACATCTTTTGCGCCCCCGCGGCGGCTACCAAGCCCCTCGCGGGGGCGCTTATCTGTACCCCTAGCCACGCGCACAGTCCGTATTCGCCTTTCGATGCAGCCGCCGGGCGCCGGCCGATGGACCGTGGCGCGTTGCTCTGCGTACCGGGCGGCGCGCTGCGCTGATTGAAGTAAAACCCTTGCATTGGCGATACTTACAGTATATACTGCCCATGATTTAAGGGAAAGTCCGCGCGTGTAGTGCGCACGGACAAACTGGGCCATGGGCCTCAATGAACTGCGTCGAATGATTCTCATCGGCAGCGGCGCTCTAATCTGGCGGCGGAAGGAGGGATGAAGAAAGCCGGGAAGGAAGTTGTTCGCCCGAGGGCTGTTTGCGCTCACGATGTTGCTCCATAGATAACGCGATATACACGACTCGGACAGGATTGTGGAAAGCTGCTTCGGTATGCTGACACCGTTGCTGGCATGAGTGTGCGGATTCACGTCCGCTCCAACCCCAAGAAAAGCGTAAGGAGGAAACCTGTCATGCGTAAAATGTTGTTGGGCATGGCCGCCGCGGCGATTGCGTTCACGACCGTGGCGCACGCCGAATTGCAAAACGTGACAATCGACGGATCGATTCAGATTCGCGGCAACTATTACAGAAACTTAGTTCGGCAGCTTCCCGATGGCGCTGATACCGAACATGTGGAGCAGCGCACGCGTCTGGGCGTGAACGCGGAGTTCACGGATCAGGTCTCCAGTTACATTGAGCTGGACAACTACTACTGGTGGGACGGCAATCGCTCCGATCTAAGCGTGGACATCCACCAAGCCTATGTCCAGGCCGAAGAGATGTGGAACGTTCCCCTGCGCATGCGGATCGGGCGCCAGGAAATCCAGCTCGGCAATAGGTGGCTGGTTAGCGCGATCGAAACGGCCCCTGGCTTCTGGGGTCAGTCCTTCGACGCTGCGCGGGCGACGTACGCCACGGATGAGATTTCGCTGGATGTCTTCGCGGCCGAAGAAGGCGGAAACAGCACGTTCGGGGGTGTCTACGGCAGCTACATTGGCCAGCCCGATATGACCTTCGACGCCTACTGGCTGTGGGGCCGTCAGTCCGATCGCCTCGTGAGCCGGTTGCGTTGGGATGACTTCAACGTCCACACGTTTGGCCTCCGCGGAGCTGGCGAATATGAGGGATTCGATTTCGAGGGCGAAATCGCGTGGCAGACGGCGGACTCCCCGCTGGATGATTACTGGGCCGGGAACTTGGAAGCCGGTTATACCTTTGACACGCCACACAACCCCCGCGTCTACTTGGGGATGGCCTGGTTCCAAGGCAAAGACACCTACCGGCCGACGCTCTTCGAGCGCTGGAACCCCTTCTTCACGCCCTATGACATCACCAGCTTCAACCGCCTGTACACCGACGTCCCGTACAGCAGGTTCTTCGCCCGCGATGTCAACAACATGTCGTTGGGCCGCGGCGGCGCAAGCATCGAGCCCACCGAAGACACCACGGTCGGACTCATGCTCGGCTACTTCCAGAGTTATGCGCAACACCGCCGGTTCAGCAAGAACCTCGGCTGGGAAGCCGAACTGTACGGCGTGTACGACTACACCGAGGACCTTCAGTTCTCCGCGGGCTGGGCGCACTTCTTCACCCAGAGCGGCATGAGGGGCCGGCGCGACGCCCTGATCGACGGCACGAGCGACGCCGACTACGTGTATGTGGAGACGCGCCTGTCCTTCTAACCTGGCGGCAGGTTAGACCGGCAGGGCTTTGCTAGCCCAACCTGGATACCCATTCACGCCCCTGCGGCGGCTTTCAAGCCCTCGCGGGGGCGCTCTTTTTCCCGAACTCCCGCCACGCCTTCCCCAACCGTTTGCCAGCGGGCAGGAATGGGCAGGAGGCAGTTTTCTGTTATCATTTAGTAGGTTAGTACCTGTTCAACCTTTAAGTTGTGGGTAGCCCTTATTCTTGGCGATGAGGTGGCACGGGCTTCCAGCCCGTGATTCATGGCCTGGAAGGCCATGCCACCTCCTAGCGCGTTCACTTTGGCGGTCAACAAGTTTAGGGCGGGCTAGGCACTAGTACCCCTTCCGCCTTCAAATTGTGGGTACCCTCCAATGTTTGCGGTGAGGTGGCACGGGCTTCCAGCCCGTGATTCATGGCCTGGAAGGCATGCCGCCTCCTAGCGCGTTCATTTCGGCGGTCAACAAGTTTAGGCTTGACGCTCCACTAGTTAGGAGACCACCATATGAAATACTTCAAGAGCAGCCAGCCCATGCCCGGCAAAGGGCTGGGCTACACCTATTACGAGTGCGACGAATCCCACAACGTAAACCGGTATGTCACCTTCATCCCCGCGACCGGGGAGACCAAGCGCGTGGCGGATCCCGTGGTGAAAAAGCTTTACCATCCAGAATCCCTGATGGAGGCCACGGAAGAGGAATTCCGCCGGCATTGGCCCGACGGCGTGGAGGAAGGCGCGAACACCCAGGAGACCGGCGGCGCGGCCGCTCCTAGCGACGCGGGAATGCCGGCAGACGCCTGGGGTTACATCAATCCCGGCATGACGGTGGCCGAGGCCATGAGCCTTCACCCCCGCGCGGGAGAAGTGTTTGCGGCGTTCAATCTTGGCGCATGCGGCTATTGCGGCATCAGCGGTTACGAAACGATCGGGCAGGTGTGCGCGGTGTACGGGGTGGACGTGAATACGCTGATCGAAGTGCTGGAAGAATTGATCGCGCAGGAGCAGGAGGCTAGCCAGAGCGGTGAGAATCCGTAGCTGCTGGAGCGCCCTGCCGGAAGGCGAGACCGCAATTGCCGGATGTTCTTCACTGGAGCAGCCGCTTACCCGTCGAGCGGGGAAAGAGCGCGCCGTTGCGCGGCTCGCGTTCGCGTTGGTACAATAACCAGGTGTGATGTTATATATGAATTAGACGTATCGTCGAAAATGAAACTAATGGAGCAAAGTGTATGTCAGGTCACTCAAAGTGGAGCACCATCAAACGCAAGAAGTGGGCGCAGGACGCCAAGCGGGGCCAGATTTTCTCGAAGCTGGCGAAGGAGATTTCCGTCGCGGCCCGTTTGGGCGGCGGCGATCCGGAGATGAATCCCCGGTTGCGCACGGTCTTGCTTGAGGCCAAGTCGCAAAACATGCCCAAGGATAACGTGGACCGCGCCATCAAGAAGGGGACGGGCGAGCTTCCGGGCACGAGTTACGAGGAAACCCATTACGAAGGCTATGCGCCGGGCGGCGTGGCCGTGGTGGTGGAGGTGTTGACGGACAACAAGAACCGCACGGTCGCCGAGATCCGGCA
>PUOI01000394.1 GCA_003552765.1 Candidatus Hydrogenedentota bacterium
CAAGGCGGCTGACCAGGCTGCCCATATACGTTTCAAGACTATCCTGAAGCTGTTGGACCTGCTCCTGCAGACGTTCGATGTCCCGGCGCAGTTCGGCGGGAGACTCGGCGTCTCCCCCGCGCCCAGCAACTCTTCCGGGGGGAATCCGCGCCTGGGTGGCCATCTCTTCGGCGAGTTCCTCGAACGCTGCGACGCCTCCTCCGAGCAACGCCCCTTCTCCGGTCAACGCCTCGTCCGGCTCCTGAGCGGGCAGGAGGGCCATCAGCATACGCTCCATCTCCGGGGATTGAGCGCTCAGACGGATTTTCTCCAGCTTGGGCGCGTAACCCGGCGGGACCCAATCTTCCTCGGAACGCTCGCCGCGCGCCCGCCACGCCGTCAAGAGGGGCTCTTTCTGCTCTTCTTCAGGAGGCGGCGGTTCCCTCTCCGCAAGCGCCTCACAGGCATGAGGCGTCTCAAAGAGTTCCTCGGGAGGCCCGCCGTACCCCTCTGCTGGATCACGTTCAGCGGCCTCGGGCTCCACAGGCAAGGAATCATCCGTATCTTCGTCACGCGGAGCCGCTTGCTCAACACGAGCAATCTGAAAAGAGCCGCCCTGCTTGAAAAACCACACACCGCCCCCCACTGTTGCGAATACGGCAACAAACACAAAAATGGTAAAGGGGACTAGGAAGCTCTTGGATTCACGTGTCACGGAATGTAGACCTTGCTCCATGAAGGCGCTGCCTGAACAAAGATTCCCAACGCCCGGTTAAAATGTGAACGCCTCCTCCGCCTACGCGGTTGACGCTTGCGGCGCCACACAGCCTCCATGTGCCTCACGAGATAATGCCAGCAGCCCGCACCCCTTCTTTTTGCGTGAGATACTCGTTTAAGAGACCGTTGACTTCCCGAGGCTTAATCCCCACGATTTCCAGCCAAGTTTCCCGGCCCGCATAAAGCTCGCCCGTGAGAGGCGTCCCCGCATTGTCCGCATCGGCCACTATACTCGCCAAACCAATCACGGCTGCCAGCTCGCTGTTCGCGTCGGCATCCTCGGGCCTGTGATGAAAGCGAATCGCGTTGGCTATTTCCAGGGGCAGTTCCCAATGTTGCGCCAATTCATGCCCGGCCTCGGCGTGGGTAAGCCCCATCACCTCCTGTTCCGCCTCCAGAAGGGCCTCCCCCTGCAGCGAGAATCCCACACGCGCATAGCGATCCGGCGCCACCTCCGCGAAAACGATTCGCCCAATATCGTGAAGCAGACCAGCCGCGAAACCTCCCCTGATTTGTTTCGCCATGGCGCTGGCATTCGCAAACACCGCCGCGGCGGCCGCGCAATACAGTGAGGTGCGCCAGAACGCCCGGTAGTCGAAACTGTCGCTTTCATCAAACATCTCGATTACCGTGGCCGCCGCCACGATGGCGTAGGTTTCGCGCAATCCAAGCAGACTGACGGCGTGTCCCACCTCGACCACACGTTGATGAAAGCCATAAGCGGGTGAATTGGCCACACTCAACACCTTGCCCGCAATTGGCGGGTCACCGGACACAACGCCGGCCACTTCCTTGACCGATGCCTCGGGGTCCGCCATGGCCTCCCTCACACGGTGGACAGTCTCGGGCAAGCCGGGGAGGTACTGAATCTGCCGGACCATGTGCCCGACGGAACTCAGCCGCATGGGAGCCGCCAACTCCTCGGCGTCTTCACTGCCGGCCACTTCTTCGTTCGCCTGGTACTCCACGTCCAACTCCATGGGCTGCCGTTGGTAATAGCGCTGAATGGCCGCCCGAACGTCAGCAGGCGCACACAGCAGCGGCTTTATCCGCAGGCCCGTCTGAGTCTCCAGTTTTTGGATGGTTTCCGTGTCTAGGGGACACACCATGGCAAGCGTAAGCAGATTGCCCATTCGATCGAGGGGAAACACTTCGTTATTGACAGCAAACTCCCGAGGCACAAGGGTAAGCATCTCCCAAGGAACTTCGTAGTGCTGTAGGTTGATGCTGGGAATACCGGGCTGCCTCGCGAGAAACCGGGTAAAGGTTCCCGCATCGAGGTATCCCAACGAAATCAGGATCTCCACAATACGGCCGCCCTGGGCGCTTTGAAGGCGCAAGGCTTCCTCGAGCTGAGCCTGGGTTATAAGGTCCGCCTCCACCAGCTGTTGACCTATCCGTTTCCGTTTTGGACCACTTTGACTTGGCCGCATTCCCTGTTCACCCGGCATGTTGGTATTCTTTTCAACCATCGGTGTGGTTGCCCCTTTCACGTGCTGGCAGTTTAGTCAGCCCCCAATTTACAGGTAACGCCCGTTCCCCAAATCGCCGGGTATGCGGCTGCTCAAGGGAACAACATCCCCCTTGTTCCCCCTCAAAGGGGGTAGCCCGCAGGGCCAGGGGATGTAAACGCCCCCCGTGTCACCGTAAGGGCCTAGGCTGCATAATAAAGGCTAAAGCCTCCTTTTGCCAACTCGGCGCCACGCGTGCCTGGCTTGAGCCGCACCCGTCACGTTCCTGCATATCCTTTAACCCCCATTACGCCAAGCGGGGGACAAACGCCCTACCTTGAGGCTACCCGCTAGCCGGGCGCGCTTTCCACCTCTTCCGCCCAGGCGTCGAAATCGAAGGTAAGCCCCTGGGTCAAGGCGTCAAGAGGGGCGCCGTTCGGCGCAAGAACAATGGCGCGGGAAACGTCCAGGCCGATGACGCTGGCGTCCTCCACGGGGCCGGTAAGCTCGAATGGGACGGTAGCCAACACGCCGCCGGTAGGCCCGCGGACCGCCTCGGAGATGTCAATCCACAGCCCCCCCTCGGGCGTTGGCCGGTGTTGGACATGACGGCGGCCAAATTCCGCGCCCGCGCCGGCGGAAGGCTCGCCCCAGCGCACCGCGCCCGGTGGATCGCTTTCCAGCAGCAGATTCATCTGGCCCACGCTGGCGCGAGGTGGCGCGTCGATCGTGATGCGCAACGAGCCTTCGCCTTGCTCGTAGATGTCCGCTGCGCTGCGGTGGGCTTCCAGCGTCAGGCCCACGGCGGTCCGGGGCGAGTAGATGAACCCATCCGGCAACACGCCTTCGAGGTCCAGCGCGGGACTCTCGACGCGCACGTCCACGGGACCCGCCTCGTCGCGTTCTCGCGGCGGGACCTCGGCGATAAGGGTTGACGCGCCAAGCGAACGGATGGACGGGGCGGGAGTGTGCTCAAACCACACGACGCTGTCCGCGGTGAAGTTGCGTCCGCTCACCAACACGTCCCGGCCTCCCTCGACGGGCGCGCTCCACGGCTCGACCTGCTCCACATGAGGCGTATCGGCAGGCGGCAAGGGATTGGGGTCGGCACCATCCCAAATGCCGTCGCCGTCGGTGTCGGGATTGAGCGGACTGGTCTCGCCGGGTTCGACGCGGCCCGTGCGGGAGCGATCTTCGTAGGCGTCGGGGATGCCGTCGCCGTCGGTGTCGGGGTTCAGGGGATCCATTTCGCCGGGGTGGACAATGCCATCGCCTGTGCGGTCTTGAACGTGATCGGGCAGACCATCTCCGGTCAAATCGCTCACCAGCACGCCTGATGCCGCCAGCCATTCAAACAAAGCGCCGGCGAACGCCCGGTTTTCCGTGCGGTCCATTCGGTTCGATTCCAGCGGCGTGGCCGCCGCAAGCGCCGCCACATGCCCCACGCCATGATACGCCGCCGCGAATACCGTCTGCGAGGCCCCTGGGGCTCCGGACACCATGGCGGCGGCGGGACTCTCAAGCTGGATGCCGCACCCATTCTCGATGGCGAAATCGTCCCAGTGCCGCGCGAGGCGTTCGTCGCGGTCCGTGGAGAAACGGCCCGACACCCTTTCACCGGTCTCAATCCGGATGCCAAGAGGGGTCAGCCAATTCCGCAACACGCGCGCCTCCTCGCCAGGCAGGTATTCCCCAAGAAAGAGCAGCGCGCCGCCCCCCGCCACGTAGTCGAGCACGGCCTGGCGGGTCACGGCGCCCCGGGCGGCGGCCCGTGCGTCGAGCACTACAATAGGATAGGATTCGAGGTCCGGTGTGGCGCCGGCTTCGTGCACCTCGTGACTGAAATGATGCGGCGATCCGGCGAGATAGTCCATGAGCCCCCGCAAATTCCGGGGATCGGAAGGATTTCTCAGGGAGCCTCCGTCGTTTTCAACGAGCCAAAGGATCCGGGGCACGGGACTGCGTTCCGGCACAATTTGGATCAAGATCTCGGCAGGGCTGCCCGCCGCCTCCACCCCTGGCTCTGTTCCGTCCATTTCGACCTGAATCGTCCCGGTCACGACTTCCTGCGGCCAGCCATAATCGCCGGGATCCACGCCCAAGTAGAACGCGCCCCGGGCTTCTCCGCTACGGGGATGGAGCCGTAGCCAGGGCATTTCCTCTTCATCAAAGGACACGCGCCATTCCGAACCTTCGCCATGCTCAGGGTCCACGAGCACCGCCCGCATCTGTTGGCCCACGGCCTCCCCCTGGAACTGGATCACCGAGGGCAGGCGCAACCAGGGCGATTCGCGATCGGGTTCGGGATCCCAATCGTCAGGCAAGCCGTCCCCCGAGCTATCCGAAGCCAGTTGGTATTGCGCCGCCGCGCTATCCTGTGGCATGGGTTTGATGGCGGTGACGTGGCCGGATTGGAAGCTGGCCGAGCCCAAGGCTTCCCCGTCGGAGGGGTCGAGCCATTCCACGCGGTTTCCCGTAGCCGCATAAAGCCCCGTTTCGGTCCAGGCGATGGCGTTCACGGGCCAGTCGAACGCAGTGCGCACGGGAGCCTGTGCGCCCTCGAACCACACATCGACCCGGTCTTCAACGCCGATGGCCGCTCCATATCCCTCTGGAGCGCTGACCAAACGAACGGGTTGGGTGACTCCCGTATAGGACTGTTCCCACTCTATCTCCATGGCGTCCTCATCGAGATGAAGCCTATACGCGTAGCCAAACCCTTGTTGGCGCGAACGCGTGGCCGCGTATACGCGCGTCGCGGCGGCGGGCGCGAGGGCGTCGACGTGTGGCTCCGCCCTGCCCAGCAACTTAACGGGGCCGCCGATGGGTTCAGCATTTCGAACGCCGAGCGTAACCAGCCATGAAGCGCTCGGACCGCCAGGCCGGTCCATGTCGGATCCCGTGACAAGGGCGTGGAGCCGCTCCTGATCCGCCGAGACCGCCAGATCAACGGGCTCGATGCCGGCCGCCCCATCCGCTTCCGCGCCCAACTCGAACGCATCCACCACCACGTTACCCGTTAGGACGTTACGGATGTGCAACAACGCGCCGCTTCCCTGAGGGGCGCGGCATAACACGGCCACGCGCCCCGTATCGGGCAGGGAGACCGCTTTGAGAGGGGGGCCAGGCAAGGAATATTCGGTTTGCGGGGCTTCGAACGAGACGGTCTCATCCTCTCCCAGGGGTTGCAGCAGCAACCTCCCTTCAAGTTCCGCCTCCCGGCGCGCGTCCGTCGCCAAAATGACCAGGATCGGAGCGTCACTGGCGGGGTCCTCCAGGATGAGCGCTGCTTCTTCGCGCCAGCCCCCCGGCGCCCACCGCCGGTCCGAGGGGGGATCCCGCAGAGGGACTAGCGAATGCGCGCTGATGAAGTTGGGCAGGCTGCGCGGCGAGATGCGGCCGCCCTCCCACTCCGGTCCCGACGATGCAAGGACGCTATCCCCGCCAGGCGTGAGCAAAAGGGGGCCGCCGGGCGTTTTTCCGGGCAGGACAATGGGCTCGCCGGCGCTTATCCCGCTCTCCAGATCCGCAATGTGCAGGCTGCCGCGCACGGGTTCCCGGTGGGCGGACTTCGTGGTGGTTTCGACCAACAAGGGACCGCCCGGCGCCTCCGCCGAGATCAGACATAGCCACAGGGCGGCCAATAGGCAAGCCGCTCCCCGGCCGTTACGCGCGGAAGCGATTCCGCCCGAATGAATCCGGCCATTCCTGACCATGACCCGGCGTACCGCTCTGCAGACAACACTCATATCCATGTCCCTAGTGTACCGTCCCGCGCCATGCGCATACAACGGCCCCGGTGCAGGCGATTGCGCCAGTTCGCCGTCCGGGCGGTTTGACAGAAGCAGCGCCCTGTGGTAAAGTTTTTGTGAGTTGACAAATCAGACGTGATAATTGTGTCTTTAGGCGGGCTTGACCGCGATTGAGCGGTGCAGCTATACTCTCTCTCCTTCAATTCATTAGCTGCGTGAGAACGCGTTTCCCGCAACTTCAGGAAGGCTTGCAGCCGAACGTGCCAAAGTTTTCCAGAGAAGTCGTGAGTGAAGTTCTGGCCGCGAACGACATCGTGGAAGTGATTGGCGCATTCATCGATCTGAAGGCCGCGGGCTCCAATCGTTTTGTGGGGTTGTGTCCATTTCACCAAGAAAAGACGCCTTCCTTCTCCGTTACGCGCGACCGCCAGATGTTCTATTGCTTTGGCTGCCAACGCAGCGGCGATGCGCTGTCGTTTGTGCGTGATTTCGAGGGCGTGACCTTTCTGGAAGCACTGCAAAAACTAGCCGATCGCGGCGGCGTGCGGTTGCCGGCGGTCACCGAGCGGGATGATCGCGAAACGTATCTGCGCCAGCAGGTCCTGACGCTGAACAAGTTCGCCCAACGCTTTTTCCAGGAACACCTCGGCGATCCGTTGAAAGGCGGCCGGGGGCGGGCCCACCTCAAGGACCGTGCGCTGAAGAAGGAGACCATCCAGAAGTTTGGCCTAGGTTATGCGCCGGAAGACGGACAGGCGTTCATTCGGGCCGCCCGGCAGGAAGGCTATAAGGACGCCGTTCTGAAAGCGTCCGGCCTGGTCCGGGAGAGCGAGCGCGGGGGAAGCTACGGTTTTTTCCGCAATCGCCTGATGTTTCCCATCACCGACGGAACAGGACGGACCGTGGCCTTCGGGGGACGTGCGCTGGACGCCGAGGCTCAAGCCAAGTATATCAACACGCCAGAGAATTCGTTGTACAAGAAGGGCGGCATCCTGTATGGATTGCCCCATGCCCGCGACGCGATGCGCCGTGAGAAGCAGGCCCTGTTGGTCGAGGGTTACTTCGACTTGCTCCGCTGTCATGACGCGGGCCTCGCCCACGTGGTGGCGCCTTGCGGCACGGCGCTGACGGAAGAACAGGCCGCCTTGCTCCGCCGCCACGTGCCGGAAGTTGTCATGGTGTTTGACGGTGACAGCGCGGGCGCGCGGGCGGCGTTGCGCGGCATCGGCGTACTGGTGGGCGCGGGGTTGCGCGTGCGGGCTCTCGCATTGCCGGAGGGCCAGGATCCCGACGATTGCATTCGCGCGGAAGGCGCCGATGCGTTTCGCGAACGCGTCGCGCAAGCCAGCGGATTTGTCGATTTCTTTGTGCGCATGAATCAGGATCGTATGGGGACCGCCGAAGGGCGGTCCGAAGTCGCCCATGAACTCTTGGGCGTTTTGCAGCGCATGGAGGATGAACTCCGGCGGCAAGAGTATCTTGAGGAAGCGGCCAAGGCGCTCGGCACGAACAAATGGGACTTGCAGAAGGAATACGATCGGGTTCAACGGCGGACCCGGCGGCCTTCGC
>PUOI01000188.1 GCA_003552765.1 Candidatus Hydrogenedentota bacterium
ATGGCCCCGGCTCGGAAACCGTTGGCCGGCCGGCCGTGGCCAAGAACGCCCTTGCCGTGGGTAATGTGCGTGATTTCGGACATGAAACCGTTGGGCAGATTTGGACCTCGAGCAGCCGGGGTCCCACCGCCGATAACCGTATGAAGCCGAATCTTACGGCGCCCGGCCGATGGATAGGGGGCCCGGACGCGGGTACGGCGGATGGCTATGCGAATTACTCAGGAACGAGTATGGCCGCGCCTCATGTCGCGGGTGTCGCGGCTACCATGATGGAACATTATAGTAGCTTCCAGTGGCGGCCGATGCTCACGCGCGCCCGTTTGATGGCCACGGCCCTTTTGCACGACGACGACACACAAGTCACTAACGCCAACGACTACGGCCTTGGCCGGGTGTCTTCCTACAAGGCCCACTGGCGCCGGAACAATACCGATGGCTGGAAGGGATACTGGACGTGGGGCCAGGTCCACGAGGACAACTACATTTACCGCGATATCGAGGTGCCGCGCGACGCGCACCGCCTGGTCGTGGTCATGACGTGGGACGAACCGCCCGCGAGTGCCGGCGCGGACGCGGCGCGCCTGTGGGATCTCGAGTTGTGGCTTCGACACAACCCTGGCAGCCCCTCGAGCGATCCCTGGGACAACACGCCATCGGGCCAATTCCGTTCGTGGTCCTGGGATGACAATGTGGTCTACGCGATTATCGACCGTCCCGAATCGGGAACGTGGCGGCTCAAGTCGGTCCCCTATGACGCCCCCCACACGTTTTGGAACGGCTACTCGTTGCCTGTGGGGATCTCCGCCACAGTAATCCGGGGCGATACCCAGCCCGACATGGACTTGTCGGGCTCCTTGACCACGGAGTCCGTGGAGCCCGGTGAGGAGTTCCAGATTGAGACCACCGTGTCCAATCCCTCCTACATCCTCTCCGGCATGCACTTGGAGAACACGGAGTTGCCTTCTGGGGTGCAGCTCGTGGATGTCAGTACAACGCGCGAGGATGGCGTGGACATGAGTTTTGCGCCAAGCCGGTCCTTCACGCTGGGGAATGTGGTTCAAGGGCGGAGCCGGACGGTCACGTGGACATTCCGTACGTCACTGGAAGAATGCCACGACATCGAGTTCCGGGCGTGGTCGGAGAACGGCGGAACCGAAATAGAGACTGTGACGGTATGTGTCGGTGAGGCCGGAGACAACGGGCTAATACTGCCTCCCATCTTCGATATCGACCCCATTTTGAGTTCGGCTTCCCCGTAAAGCAGGGCTAAACCGCCCTGCGGAACAGACCAATGATAGTGTGGGGGAGAGGTTATGGCCTCTCCCCCCGTGCCTTCGTCCGGCTGCCTTCGTCCATCTGCGGCTTCAATTTTGCTGCCGGTGAGTTTTGTTTGACAGTTTCCGGTCCGCGCCGTAGAATAGAAGTAGGTTTTTGGTGGCGTCGCGGCGTTAACGTTAAGAAGGGAGGCCGATATGAATAGCCAAGTCTGTCCCCATTGCGGAAAGCAGCGTCTGGCCGCGGCCCGCGTTCCCAAGGACGTCGTGGTGGTCCTCCCCTGCCCTTCATGCCATGAATGGGTGGTGATGTTCCGGGGAAAGGCCATTGCCTTGAGCCGGGAAATAATCGTGAATGGTTCCTTTGAAGAGAAAAAGGATCACCTCGCCGAGATCATCGCGGAGTTCCTCGAGCCCGGCATGTTTCCTTCGTCAGTGCAGGAACTCGAAGACTTCGCCAATGGCTTTGCCCAGCAGCAGGAAGAAAGCGAAGAACCGTACGAACAAGAACCGGAAGAGGATGAACCCGCTGAACAGCCCATATCTCAGCGGGAACTCGACGATTTCGTCAAGGTCGAGTTGGACCTGATTGACGATCCCGGTTATTTCCGCCGGCATTTCGGCAACTAATCTTACCTTTTCGGGCGGGGATGCCGCGGGGGCATGCGCAACACAACGGTTAGGCGAGAGTGCGCCCGCGCGGCCCACGCGTAGAAACCGCGGCCGCCGCCCACTCCGTGTTTCTCCCATCCACGCACTGCGGTCTCCCATGTGCAAACGCATGGAGCAAGTGTCTTTCCATGGCGCATTTACACCGGTTCTATGTCCCCGAGGGGTTTGCCGCCGGCGAAGCGTGCGAACTGCCGGCCGCGGAGGCCCATCATGCGCGGCGCGTGGTGCGCGTGCAAGCCGGGGACGAGGTGGCCTTGTTCGACGGGGCCGGCCTCGAAGGGGAAGGCTGGGTCGCGCGCATCGACAAGCACGCCGTTTGGATTGAACTCCACGCCGTCAATCAGCAGGAAGCCCCGCTCCGCCGCCTTACCTTGGCGCAGGCCTGTTTGAACCGCGAGGATCCCATGGAGGAGCTTATTCGCCATGGGACCGCGCTTGGGGTGACACAGTTCGTCTTCTTTCGCGGGGACCACACGGATCGTCCGCCGAAACGGCCGGACAAGTGGCAACGGTGGGCCGTGGATGCGTGCAAACAGAGCGGACGGCCATGGCTGCCAGTCTTTGCCTATCACGAAAGCCTCGAAGAAGCGCTACGCCATGCTGAGCCTCCCCTCTATGTGGCGGAACCCGGCGGGAACGAGGCGGTATCCGCCACTGACGCAGCCACGCTTATCGTCGGCCCTGAAGGCGGCTTGAGCGATGCTGAACTAGACCAAGCGCGGGGGATGGGCGCGAACCCGATGACGTTGGGACCGCACACCTTACGTTCCGAGCTGGCCGCCATCGTGGGCGGCACGCTATTGCTCCAGGCCATGGGGGCCTTTCGATCGTGCTAGTCCGTGTAGCGCATAACGCTAATCGCCGGATGAGAACGGTGAGCCGGAAGTAAGCCACACTCTGGCGTTTGGTCCGATTCTCACTCTCCAAGGGCCGTGAGGGCGCGCATTTCATCCGGGGACAACTCGAAATCCCAAATGTCGAAGTTGCCGCGGCGGTGTTCGGGGCTTGCGGCCTTGGGAATGGCGGACACCTTGGCCTGTTGAATCAGCCAGCGGAGGGTGACTTGGGCGGGTGTTTTCCCGTGGCGTTCGGCGATGGACGCGATGACGGGATCCTTCATGACCGCGCCCCGCGCCACGGGCGAGTAGGCCGTGATCATGATGTCGCGCTCCTGGCAGAAGCGGACCGTCTCGCTTTGATTCTTGAAGGGATGGTACTCGATTTGATTGGTGAGAATGGGCGCGGCTTTAAGGGCTTGTTCCGTTAAACTCGGGGAGAAGTTGCTCACGCCGAGATGCAGCACATCCCCTTTGTCGCGGTAGGCGTTCATAACGTCGAGCGTCTCCCCTACCGGCGTTTCGCTGGGCGGCCAATGCATCAGCAGGAGGTCAATGTAGTCCGCGTTGAGCTGCCGCAAACTGTCCTCGATCGCACGTTCCGCCTTGCGGCGCGGGTAGTCGTCCAGCCAAAGCTTCGTGACGAGAAAGAGGTCCTCGCGCGGCATTTGCGCGTCCCGGATGCCTTGACCGGCTTCCGTCTCGTTGTGGTACATGCGGGCCGTGTCGATGTGCCGGTATCCCACCGCAAGCGCGTCCGCGACGGCTTCCCGGCATTCCCTTCCGCTCAATCGCCACGTGCCAAACCCGAGGGCGGGGACCTTCACGCCTTGGACCGTTACGTTCTTCATGCTCTCCCTCCTCCTATTTGAGCCAATCCGTCAGGTCCGCCGCTTCCAAGGGCGCGGAAGCAGATCGCCCAACGGGACCGTCTCGTGCTCGCCCAAGACAATATGTGTGGCGGTATTGGCCTTATGCACCTGCGACACCAACTCGCGGCACCGGCCGCAGGGAGGAATGACGCGCCCATCTTCCGTCACGGCGACAATGGCCGCGATGCGGTGCTCGCCGTGCGTCACCATGGCAGCCACCGCGCTGTGCTCGGCGCAGAACCCGATGCCGCACGCGCAGTCCAGGCTGACGCCCGTGTAGATGTTGCCCGCCTCCGTGATCAACGCCGACCCCACGTCCCCGGCCTGACTGACCTCGCTGAGACGGCGCGCAACAGCCACGGCTTGGGCGCGCTCGATGAGTTCGGCGGCCAGTCCCATGGGCGTGGGCAGAGGGTGTTCGCTCATAACCTATTCCTAGGAACGCCTAGCGTCCCAATAGCCGTTTGGCCGCCTCGTCCCACGAGCGTTTCAGCTCGGCCCAAGCGTTGTCCACGCCAGTGCGCATTGTTTCCCAGGCGTCCGTCCCGGCGTCCCGGGCTTCCCTCAGTTTGCGCTCCAGGGCATGCCTACGGGATTCGAGTTCTTCAATGTCTTCGTGATGCTTTATCCTGGCCTCCGCTTCCAACCCCTCGGCCTGAGCCCGCATCTTCTCGATGTCGGCCTTCAATTCGTCGAGCTTGGCCTGGATGCGGGCTTCATACGCGTCCTTCTTGTCCATGAGCGTTCTCCTTGTACATCCGGAATGGCTTCAAAGTGGCATGACGCCACTAGCTTCGGTAAAATGGCGTCACAATGAATATGGAAAGCTCATCTCAGCCGATAATACCACACCCGCGCCGCTCCCGGTCCATCCTGATCCCCGGCGCCATACTCGCATTGGCCGCGGGCTTCATCCTGCTGTTCGCCGCCACGGGCCTGGAGTACATCCGTATGGCCCAGGACCCCTGGCGCACCGCGCTCGTGGCCACCGAAGGCCCCGCGCCGTGGGAAGACGTCATCCCGGTCTTGATACGTCCCCTGCCGCCGGAAAAGGAGCCGCCCATGCCGGTGTGGCTGCGGCGCATGGCGCAGGAAGCGGAGGATGAACTGGAGGAAGAGGGACTGTCTCTTCCATCCGGACCGCAGGAGCGTATCCTTCTGGCGGAAAGCGGGGACATCCCCTGGGATCACATCCTGGCCGAGGGACGAGAACCGGAACCAGGAGGACGTGAATTCGTGTCCGGGCCGTTCACCCGGTTCGACAGCTTCGAGATGGACGGCGAGACGTTCGAGTCCACCGGCGTCATCCGGTCCGATGTCGGCGGATTGAACTACAGCATCCTCCTTCCAGCCACGGACTCATTGCGCGAGCAGTTCCAAGAAACCGAGGAGGGGACGGAAGGCTGGATAGCGCCCGGCGGACTCCATCAGTTGCATCAGATGGAGGATCCCGCGGCGTTTCTCGAGGACGTGGTCCCGCTCATGGAGCGCACCCAGACAAGCGGGGGCGTCTTCACGCTGACATGGCTAGGCCTTCTAGCCATCGCCGTGGGCGGCAGCGTGTTGCAGGTCCGGTTGTTCATGTGGCTGGCGAATAAGCCGGTGGGGCCGTTGCGGCCGTTCCTCCGCACCCTCAGCCGGTATCCCCGGCTGCTGTTGGCCATGCACCTCGTGCATTACGGCGCCTTCTTTCTGCTCATGCTCGTCGCGGCCGCCTTCCCCGCGGTGAATTTCGCCATCACCCAAACCATTGACGCCGCCTTCGCCGAGGGCGACCTCGCGTACATTGGCGATGCCTACGCCAGCGGCCAAGTGATGACCGCCACCGGCGTGACGTTCTGGCACAACTACGCCGTCGCCACGGTGGGCCTTTCCTTCGCGCCCTCACTTGTTCTTCCCGGCATCGGCATTCTCAAGAACCTGGCCAGCTTTTCGATCGTTGGATTGGGCATGGCCCCCATGTGGCAAGGGCTCGCGGGTGTGTACACCTTCCACTCCATCACCATGATTCTGGAGCTGGAGGCCTACATCCTGGCGTCATTCGCCATCGCCCTGTTCTTTGTCTACATGTTCCGCGCCGTCAAGGCCGAGCGCCCCTTCCATGGCTACGCGGCGTGGGCCAAAATGCTGGGAAGCGCCGCCCTCTTCGTGGGGATCCAGCTTCTCATCGCCGCGTTCTACGAGGCCGTCACGCTCATCTACCTTGGCGGGACGTGACGCGTCTTTCAAACGCGATGACTCGGAAAAGGGGACGTACCCGGACCTCAAGAACCTGGAATGCCGAAGGAACGCGCCGCCTTTTCAATAAGAAGCCCCCGGGACCGGCCCGGGGGCGTTGTGGAGTGTGCTTAGCCGCGCGCCGGTAGCCCTGCCAGCAGACGTGCTTCAAGCCGTTGCGCCACGTGGTCCCACGTCAGTTCTTCTTGGGCGCGTTCGCGTCCTCGCTGGCCCATCCGGCGGGCGCGGTTGGGGTCGTGAAACAATTCGAGTACGGCCCGGCCGATATCATCTGGGTACTCAGGCGCCACAAGCAAGCCAGTATCGTTAGCCCGGACTGCATCAGGCACGCCGCCCGAACATCCGGCGACTACCGGCACGCCATAATAGCCAGCTTCGAGAAAGACAATCCCAAATCCCTCCACGCTGCGGCTGGGAATAAGCCGGCATGGCATGATAAACACGTCAGCCGCGCTATAAAGCGTTCCTTTTTCCACGTCGGAAAAGTTACCTAGGAACCGAACGCAGTCCTTGCAACCTTGAGTTTCCGCTAGCTTCTCCAATCGGGGACGGTCTGGACCATCCCCGGCTACGAGATACTGCACACCTGGAAACTGCGCGCGGATTTGTGGTAACGCCTCAATCGTCTTATCCACGCCTTTTCGTGGCACTAACCGGGCTACAGTCAACAAGACCGGCCCCCCGGCAACCCCTAAGCGCTGCCAGGCGGTATCCTTATCCAAGGGTTCAGGGAGTCTCTCGGGGAAGATGCCACATCCGATGGGTGTGGCCGAGCGATCGTTACCCAATTCTAAACGGGCGCACTCGGCTGTGAACAAGCTGTTTGTGTAGTAATCGCTGAAACTGCGTAAAGTTTGGCGATATAGCCATCTTTTCTCTCGCTTCATGGCGGGCAATTGAATGAGGTCCATGCCGTGGAAGAGCACGCCCATGCGCGCGCCGGAGGCGGCCAGGCCCCTTCTCATGGCCGCGCCTGATAGGCCGCGCAGTCGCAACGCTTCTGTGACCAGTACGTGGCTGGCCGCCTTCTCTCTCGCCAAAGCCCGGACGCGTCGTGAGAGACCCACCGTTCGCAAGAACCGGAGTAGGCTGCTCGCAGCGCCATGACGGTCTCGTGGAAGCCACCGATGTACGGAGAACGGCCACTGTCCGCCGGGAACTGCGTGGTCGTTCTCCCGCGTAATCACGGTCACTGACCAACCGCGTGCGAAAAGACCCGTCGCTAGAGCCGCCGACATCTCTGCTGTTCCCCCGAGATCCGGGGGGAATTCGTAAGCAGCAATCACCACCGAACGGTTGATCTGCGGCGGCGTGTTCACGGTGCGCCATCGCAGCCGGTGGTCACCATGGGCTGCAGTCCCAACAAGCTGTGCATCGCTTTACCCACTTCGATAGCCCATACGTCCCAGTTCAATCGCATTTCGTAACGGCGTCTCGCTTGCTCCATCATGTCGCCGTGTTGGCGCGGATCGCCCCATATCGCGGCTATGGCTTCGGCGTATGCAGTGGCGGTGTGGTCCCGTGAGAGAATCA
>PUOI01000523.1 GCA_003552765.1 Candidatus Hydrogenedentota bacterium
CTTATCGACGAGACGACGGGCATGAACACCATCCTTCAGATGGAGCGTCTAGTGGAACTGGTGCGCTGGCGCGGCCGTGTCCCCGAAGAGGAAATCTTGAACGCGCGCGGCTACAAGGCCATCTATAACGAGCGCCTTATGAAACCCGTGCGTGAACGCCTGAGCCGTCTCGAACGCGGCGAACTCACCGTGGAACAGGCGACCGTCCGGGGCAGCCTGGAATTCCTGCGCGCCTTGCGCGAGCGTGGCGCCGTTTTGTATCTCGCCAGCGGCACGGACCACGAAGACGTGGAACACGAGGCGGCCCTTTTGGGAGCCGCACCGTTCTTTGATGGAGGCATCCACGGGGCCAAGGAGGGGCCGGGCGAAGCGCACAACAAGGAACAAGTCATTCGGCGCATTCTCGAAGACCACCAGCTCCAAGGCGCGGAAGTGTTGGTGGTTGGCGATGGTCCCGTGGAGTTGCAAAACGCCAAGCAGCATGGCTGCACAGCCCTTGGCGTAGCCTCGGACGAGACCTGCGGGGAAGGGTGGAATCCGGAGAAGCGCGAACGGCTCATCAACGCCGGGGCCGATCTGCTCGCGCCGGATTTCCGGGAATGGAAGGCGCTCATCGCCTATCTCTGCGATACCCCAACAGAGTGCTCAGGCCCCGGATAGGTTGGCGCCGCCGCACGGCGCGACATCCCCCTGATCCTCTTCCAGGGGGCCGAAAGGACCGGGGGATGTAAACAACGCGCGCCGCCGTGAACCGGCGATTGGGGGCCGTGATTACGGAAGCCGGTAGACAATCTCCCCGTCTTGCTCCAACTTCGCGCCACCTTCCTGCACTATGGCCTCTTCGGAAATGTCAACGATGCGTTCCACGATGTCGGAGATCTTGTTGTAAATGGGCAGTTCATCGCGGGTGTAGTTTATGTACGCGTCGTTGAACGGTTCGTCCCAACGGCCATGTGGCAGGCAGTCGTGCGTAAACTTCTCCGGGATGACACTTGCGCCGTGCATGACGCCGATGAGCCCGCCGGCCGTCGCGGCTTGGTTGTCGCAGTCGTATCCGGCGCTGACGGCGATCCCGACGGTCTTTTCGAAGTCACCTTCGCCGTAGAGCACCGCCATGACCCCACACAGACCATTTATGAGCGACGACACCACCGAAACGGGGGCCTGGTAACCGTCCTCGTCATAACGATAGTACTTGTCGTGGAGCTTCTGGCGGGTCGCACGCCAGTCATCCGGATTCTCTTCATACCAGTCCAAAAGGTCGACCATGCCTTCATGAAAGGGGCCTTCAGCGGGAATGTACTCCATGGCGGTTTCGACCAAATACAATGGATCATCGGAGAAGAAGGCCTCGCTTATCATCACCCCGTAAACAATGGTGGGATGCACGCCCCAGCTATCGTTGGTGATGCGCGCGCCCCATTCGGCCCGTTCGGCCGCTTTCTCGGGCAAGCCGGGATAAAACGCGCTCCAGATCTCGTTGACCAGTTGCGGATCAATCTGGAACCAGTTGGGGTTGTTCTCCTTCATGCCCGTTTCCGGGGGGATCATCCCCTCATCCATCAAATCGCGGGCTGTCCGGTTTGCCACCCAAATGCGCCGGTTGATATGAGTCTTCCAGGCTTCGGCAATCTGTTCGTAATTGATGTCCAGACCGTGCTCTTCGACGGCGTGAAGCGTGACGAATTCAATGTCGGTGTCATCGTCGCTGTAGGCGCCGTCGAACGCCGTGAACATATAGGGGACGTAGGCGCGGTGGTCGTCCCGGTTAATCCGCAGGTCGCCCGCATTGAACGGCGTATAGTACTTATCCACCAGCACTGGAATGGCTTCCTCAACGTACACGTTCTCAAACGGGAACCCAAGATAGTTCCCCACCAATTGGCCGATCCAGAAGCCGGATACCTTGTCGAGCAATTCAGCGCGGGTTATCGTGCGTTCCTCTGCTGAAGCGGCGCCGGCCAACACACACGCGGCGATAATCGTTACAAGGGCCGTTCGGCGCATCATCGAGTTCTCCTCTCTTTGAAGGGATTTGTCCCCATCAAGATAGGGGGTGAGCCCGTCAGCAATAGCGGGCGGACTCAACCCCCTGGATACGTTTACCACTCCGCAAGTGGGCCGATGCTTGGCGGATCCTCCGCCAGTCCGCCCGGATTTAGCAGCACGGTGAACCGCGCCTCGGCATCGGGTTCGACATTCACGGTGAATCCGATCATGCGGGTTCCGGGATTCGGGTGGTCGTGTTCCTCTGGAGGCGTTTCGGTGTCGTAAATCTCGAGCGAGACGCCTTCACCTTCGAGCACATGGAACCCCAACTCCTCGCCATCCTCGCGCAGGATGGCCTGGGTGTCATTCACGATCTCGACATCCGCCCGCGTGATCATGCCCCAGCGCACCTCGGCATTATCATCCGGCGCCCTCAGCTCGTCCTGAATCACGGCGGCGCCGTTTTCGAGCAGGGCGGCGCCGCGTCTCGTGTCGGCTAGCTGGCCTTCGTAGACGGGGCTCATGTCGGTGATGGTGTGGGGCATGGGCGGCTCATCCGAAAAGGCGGTGATGGGCGCGGTTCCGTCCACCCGTTGGAGTTCATCGTTGACCACCAGCGTGTTCTTGCTGCGGTTGTTCCAGCGGAAGACGGTCCAGCGATCGCTGTCCTGCGACATATCCCACAGATTCATCCCCAAGGCCTCGATCGAGTTATAACTCTGCACCCCGAGTTCAACGCCCCAGCGAACGCCCTTGGCGTCCATGACGAAGGAGCCTACGTCCATCTGCCCATGGGGGTCACTCGGTGAGCCGCCCTTGAGGCCGATGTAGGTGGCGTTCTCGTCCCATGCCGTGCGATGAACGCCCACGGGCGGCTCTCCCTCATCGACGTAATGCAACTGATCGGGAGGCTCGATCACGTCAAAGGTTGGCGCCCAAATCAACACGAACGGAAACAGCCGGTTGCCCGAGCCAGTTGCGGACGGCGTGGTCTCGACAAATTCGGCCAGCTTGCGCTGCTCCTTCCACAAGAGGCTGGGCTCGTCCAGGTTGCGGGCGAACCAATACATGGGCGGATTCACCGATGACGACTCGCTGTTGTCGCTGTAGTTGTAGTAGCCCAGCGTGGGGCCGTGCATGTGCAGGTAGTACCACGAAGACGCCATGAACCGCTCGTGCTCGCTGAGCCCGAAGTCCGTTCCCAAGGCCGACGCAAGCGCGTCGATGAACAGCACGTTGAAGCTGGTGCCATAGCTCCAATACCCCGGCCCTTCGGGATACGCTCCGTTCGGACCATAGGCGTCCATGGGCCGGTGAATGTTCTCCATGGCGCGCACGATGACGTCCTCGGCGAGTTCCGGTTCCTCGTCGATCACCGCCAGCGCCCCCATTGTGAGGCCGCCATGACACACGGGGGACCAGTTGTTTGACGTGCTGACCCACCAGCCCGCTTCGTCAAACGAGGTCTGGAGCCCCTTGTCCACGATCGCCTCGCGGATGGTTTCCCGGCTTTCAGAACTCAAACCGTCGTAGAGCCAATCGTAACCGATCGCCAGGGCGGCGGTCATTTCGCCTACATCGAGGAAATGGCTGGGATTCCAATCACTAAAGTCCGCCGCCGCGAGCATTTCTTCCTCCGCCTTCTCGAGATAAGCGTCCTCGCCGGTCATACGATACGCAAACGCGAGATAGCTCACGCGTCTCAACGCCGTGCGCGACACGCCAAGCAAACGTCGGCCCACCTGGTCCCGCTCAATGGGATCCAGGTCGAGCATGGCGTCGGCTTGTGCGCGAAGCACGGACCACGCCTCGCCCAGCAGGGGATCGGTATCGAGACGCTCCCGGATTTGCTCCGCTTCCTCCGCGCTGAAGAACAACCGGGGATGAGATTCCACCGGCTCTTCCAGTGCTTGCCGGACCTGATCCGCGACGTCATCTTGCGCGGCCGCAACAGACGCCGCCCCCATCGCCAGCAGCGCGCAAACGGCCATGGCTGTCCACCATGGGCGCGGGATTCCCGTGTTCATAGCTCTTCTCCTTCTTCGTTACTCAAGCCCAAGTCCAAACATGCGTTCCAAATCGTATTCGCTATAGGCCCGGAAGGCGATGACCGTTTGCGTCTTCACGATGCCCTCGAGCTTCAACATGTGATTCGTCACCAAGTCAGCCAATTCGTCATTGGTTTTGACCCGCACCACGCTAATCAAATCCCATTCCCCGGCCGTGGAATACACCTCCGTGACGCCAGCCAAACCCAAGAGAGCTTGAGCGGTCTCGTTGACTGCGTCCCGCCGTGCGTTGACCAAAATAAACGCTGTCACCATGAAGAACAACCCTCCTATTTCTTATGTTGCTTTTTCGCCCTCCGCGGCAACCTGCCGAAGGGCGTTTTCGTAGAATGGGGAATCCCCATTGTTTCCCGTGTGGTCACCAAAAAGCAAGCTGGAAAAGGGGGGCCGCGCCGCGCCGTCCCCAGCACCCGAGGCATTTCCAACACCCTGGGCAACCCCGCACAACTCGCCCCGGAGCAGGCAGCGGGTTGTCAGCTGTCGCCAGTCCAGCAGAATCACCTGGTCCAACTCATCGTCGCAGGGCGGCGGTTAGTCATCGAGGGGTAGCCGCGAATGAACGCGAATGCGCGTGTTCCTTAAGACCGGGCTGGTGCGGCTCGCACCCTGGATCCCCCTTGCGCGCGAATGACGACGGGGCGCGCCCCCAATGTGATATTATCGGGCCTCATGTAGTTGTCGACACGTGGTTCGGGCGGGATGCTGAGTTCATGAGCGGTCGCCCGCGCCGGCCCAGTCTTATGAAGGAGATTTTGGATGCGTTTGTTTGTCTTTTTATCTATTGTTGCGCTTGCGTGGTCAGCGGCGGATGCGGATCAGCTGGGATTCTTCCGGGACCCGGCGCTTCACGGCGACACGCTGGTCTTTGTCGCCGAGGATGACCTATGGAAAGTAGATGCGGAGGGCGGACCGGCCCAACGCCTCACCACTCATCCGGGATCGGAGCGATTCCCGCGCATCTCCCGCGACGGCAACACGGTCGCGTTCGCGGCTGAGTATGAGGGGCCGACCGAGGTCTTTGTGATGCCCATCGAAGGCGGACGCCCCGAACGGCTCACGTTTGAGCAGGAAGCCTCGTTGCCCGTCTCATGGACGCAAGACGGGCGGGTGATATACACCACGCGGCAATACAGCACCTTGCCTCGGAACCAACTGGTCAAAGCGTCCCCCAAAGACAATGCGTATGACCTCATCCCCTTGAGCCAAGCGGCGGAGGGCGTCTACGACGATCGCGGCGAACGGCTCTTTTTCGTCCGCCCTTGGCCCCAGAGCAGCGCCACCCGCAATTACCGGGGCGGCAGAGCCAGGAACATCTGGCGTTGGGACGGCGGTGGCGAAGAAGCGGTCAACCTTACCGATGACCACCCCGGCGAACACTACAACCCCATGTGGTGGGACGGCCGGGTATATTTCATCTCCGAACGGTGCGGGACCCGCAACCTATGGTCCATGAAGCCGGACGGAAAGGATAAGACGCAAGTCACCTTCCACGATGGCTGGGACGTGCGGCAGGCGTCTCTTTCTGGCGGACGCATTGCGTATCAGCAGGGTGCGGACATCCGTCTGCTGGATCTGAAGACAGAACGCGATCGCGTCATCCCGATTCAGCTCCCGTCGGATTTTGGCCAATTGCGGGAACGGTGGGTCACTAGCCCCATGAGCTACTTCTCGTCGGCCCATGTCCATCCAAAGGGAGAAAGCGTGGCGCTTACGTTTCGCGGACGTGTATTCGTGGCGCCGGCGGGCCAAGGCCGCATCGCGCGCGCCGATCGCTCGGAAGGCGTTCGCTATCGCGACGCGGTCTTCATGCCCGATGGCGAAACGCTGCTGGGACTGTCCGACAAGACGGGCGAACTCGAGTATTACACCATGTCGGCTCGGGGACTGGAGGAACCGGAGCAAATCACGGACGATGGGGACACGCTGCGCGGCCGCGCCGTTCCCTCGCCGGATGGCTCACATCTAGCCTACAGCGACACTCGCCAGGACCTCTGGGTAATGAATATCGAGACCGGCGAGAAGACGAAGATTTCGACCAACCGCCAGGGTGTGGGGGACATTTCTTGGTCCCCCTGCGGCGGGTGGGTCGCCTTTCGGCAAACCGCCCCCAACACGTACCACCAGATTTGGCTGTACAGCATGGCCGAGGAGAAAAGCCGTCCTATCACAAGCGATCGCGTCAATAGCATAACGCCTGCTTGGGATCCCGATGGCGAGTGGCTCTATTTCCTGAGCGACCGTGATCTCCGGTCGCTTGTCAGCAATCCTTGGGGGCCGCGGCAACCCGAACCGTTTTTTGACGAACCCATGCGGATCTATCACGTCGCGTTGCGTAGCGGGCTTCGGTCGCCGTTCCAGCCGGATGATGAGCTGATGGACATGGACGACGACGAGGAAGACGAGGAAGAAGAAGACGGCAACGGCGAGGACGAGGAAACGAAAGACGGCGAGAAGGACGGGGACGATTGCGGCAAAGATAGCGAAGCCTGCGAGGATCCCTGCGAAAAGGACAAGGAAGACAAGGAAACCGAGGCTGAGGAAGAAGAGGACGAGGAAGCCGAGGAAGAGGACAACGGCTACACGGAGATCGAGTTCGAGGGCATGGAGCGGCGAGTCCACCGCGTCCCTGTTTCTTCCGGAAACTACGGCAATCTGACTGTGAACAATAGGGCGTTGTTCTTCACCACGCGCGACACGGGCCACGGTGCCAGCACGCATTTGGCGGCGGTGCGCATCACCAATGACGGCCCCAGCGTGGATCGCTTGCTGAGCAACATCAATCAGTACCACATGGCGCAAGAGGGCGATCACCTCTTCGTTCGGGGCAGCAGCCTTTGGATCATCCCCGCGACGGGATCAGGGCCGGGCAATCTCGGCGATCACGAGATTGACCTCTCAAGTCTCGCTTTTTCCTTTGATGTCCAAGAAGAGTGGCGGCAGATTTTCGTGGATGCGTGGCGAAATCAGCGGGAAATCTTTTACGACCCCGACATGCACGGCCTCGATTGGGAAGCAAAGCGGGAAAAGTATCTGCCTTTGGTTGATCGCGTTACGACCCGCAACGAACTCAACCAAGTCATCAGTATGCTCATGGCGGAGCTTTCCGCCCTGCACATCCGTGCTTTCGGGGGCGACACGCCGGACGGGGATACCCAGATTTCCGTGGCCACCCTGGGCGCCCGCTTGGAGCGGGATGAAGCGGCTGGGGGTTATCGCATCGCGCGGATATACCGGACCGATCCCGACTATCCGGAATGGTTTAGCCCGCTTCATGAACCGGGCCTGGACATCGAGGAAGGCGAGATAATCACCGCCATCAACGGCGTGTCCACATTGAGCGTCCGGCATCCCCA
>PUOI01000310.1 GCA_003552765.1 Candidatus Hydrogenedentota bacterium
AATCCCTAGGCATTAGCTACCAAACACTGCGGCGCCGCATTGTGAAATATAAAATCGACAGCTGACGGCCGGTGATGCAATAGTGTCTGATCCCGCTGGACCACCTAAGCCGACGGATTCTACGTGAGATGTCACGTTTCCTTGGTTTTTTCGACCAAGGCCTTCTTGAATTCCGCAACCAAACGCTTGTTGTTCCCCAGAATGTCCAGCAACTGCCTGTCGTCCACCATGCTTGGCGCGCCCATGAGCAGGTCTTGAGCGCGTTGGTTCAGCGGGAAGGCGATGACCTCGCGGATGTTGGGTTCGCCCGCCAGCAGCATGACGATGCGGTCGAAGCCCGGCGCGATGCCTCCGTGAGGGGGCGCCCCGTAGTGGAAGGCCTTCCAGAGCGCGGGGAACTTGTTCTCGACGGTGGCCCGGTCGTAGCCCGCAATCTCGAACGCCTTCACCATGATGTCCGGGCGATGGTTCCGGATGGCGCCGGAGGATAGCTCGACCCCGTTGCACACCACGTCGTATTGCAACGCGAGGACATCCAGGGGATCTTGCGTCTCCAAGGCCTCCAGTCCGCCCTGGGGCATGCTGAAGGGATTGTGCGAGAACTCGACCTTCTTTTCATCCGGATTCCACTCGAACATCGGGAAATCCACGACCCAGCAGAAGGCGGCCAGATTCTCGTCTATGAGATCAAGGGCGTTTCCAAGATACACGCGCACCCTGCCGAGCAATTGATTGGTTTCGTCCCGCGGCCCCGCGCCGAAGAAGAGCGCGTCGCCGTCCTTGGCGTTGGTTGCCGCTATAAGGCCTTGGCGCTCGGTCTCGCTTAGGAATTTCGCCACCGGCCCCTTCATCTCGCCATCGCGCAGGGCGATCCAGGCCAGGCCCTTGGCGCCTTCACTCTTGGCGAAGGCCTCGGCGTCATCGAAGAACTTGCGGGACTGCTCCGCCGCGCCGGGCGCGTTGATCGCCTTCACCGCCCCGCCCTTCTCCACGGCGCCGCGAAAGACCTTGAACTCCGATTCCCGGAAGACATCACTCACGTCCGCCATTTCGAGCCCGAACCGGATGTCGGGCTTGTCCGTTCCGAATTTCTCCATGGCTTCCCGGTAGGGGATGCGGGGAAACGTCTCCGCGACGATCTTGCGGTTCGACAGCTCGGTGAACAGCCGCACCATCAGCCCCTCGATCTCCACGAACAAATCGTCCTGCGTGATGTAGGACATCTCGATATCGATTTGGTAGAACTCGCCTGGGCTCCGGTCGGCGCGGGAATCCTCGTCACGGAAACAGGGCGCGATCTGAAAATACTTGTCGAATCCCGACGTCATCAGCAACTGCTTGAATTGCTGAGGCGCTTGGGGCAAGGCATAGAAGTGCCCGGGGTACAGACGGCTGGGGACGAGATAGTCGCGGGCGCCCTCGGGCGATGAACTCGTAAGGATGGGCGTATGGAACTCGATGAACCCGCGCCCGGTCATGTATTCCCGCGTCAACTGCGCCGTGCGGGAGCGCAACAGGATGTTGTCGCGAAGCCGTTCACGGCGCAGGTCGAGGAAGCGGTACGTGAGCCGGGTATCCTCGGGATACTCGAGTTCTTGGTTGACGGGAAAGGGAAGGGCGTCCGCCGCCGAGTCCACCTTGAATTCTTCCACGGTGACTTCAATCTCGCCCGTGGGCAACTCCGAGTTCACGGTCTCCGGCGTGCGGGCCACCACTTGGCCGGTTATCGTTATGACGCTTTCGGGCCGGACGCGCGAGGCCTCGTCAAAAAAAGCGCGGTCCGGGTGAACGACGGCCTGCGTGAGGCCGTAAAAGTCCCGGAGATCGATGAAGAGCACCCCGCCGTGATCCCGTTTCCGGTGGACCCAGCCCGAGAGCTTCACGGTCTGGTTCACCTGGTTTTTGCGCAATTCGCCACAGGTGTGGGTACGATAGGGGTGCATTGGATATACTTCTCCCGTCATGAGATTCTCGTTTGCCGGCACATAGGCCGCCTGAGTAGGCGGCGCCGCGTTCCCTACTTGGAAGGGGGCTAGGGGATATCCCTTCTGAATTCGGAGACACCCCGCCTGATCCGGCAAGATTAGGCTTGATACAAGTTGATCGCAGAATGGCCGTATGGTAGCCGCCGCGGGATTCGATGTCAAACCGGCGAGTGCATAGGCAAGGGACTTAACCCCGCCCCGCTCGCGCTAGAATCGCGAATGGGGTTGCACGATGAACTCAAGCCAGATTCGTCCGGCGGTTTGACCGGATATCGTGGCAAGTATGCTACAATAGACACAGTAGAGTTGACTTCTGGGCGCTTTTTGGAGCCTTGCCGCAAGTTTGCCAGGTCGCATGTGCGGGGCGCTGAAGAACGCCAGATCAAGCCAGGTTCGTGGAGACTGCGGGCGGCGGTATCCGGTGTGCGGGGAAGGAAAACAGGCTTCCCATTGTTTGCTCGCTAGAAAGACGGTCCATTAGCATTACTTTCACGAATGTGGCCTCCGTTGCCAAGAGTGCGTTTTGTCCCATGGCGGGAATTGCCAGATGGTCCTTGAACGGACCGGTTGGAGGAAATCATGCGCAGTACAAAGTCTCACTTCTTCACGCTGTTCGCATTTATGGCATGCACGGTGCTCGTGCTGTCCAACGGCTTTGCGAACCGGGTGCTGGCCTCCGAAGGCCAGGCCGACGTTTATCGCAGTATCGCCCCCATAGGCGACGTCCTCAACGAGATTATGGAGAGCTATGTAGAAGAGCCGGATATTGATGAAGTTGTGGAAGGGGCGCTCGTAGGCATGATGAACGCCCTGGACCGCCACAGCTCTTACGTATCCGCCGAAATGCTCCAGAATATGCGCGAGGACCATCAAGGCGAGTTCGAGGGCATCGGCATCTCCATCGAGCAAGACGATGAGCAGAATATCCGGGTGGTGCAACCCATCGCCGGAAGCCCGGCCTCCCGCAAGGACGTACGCGCCGGAGACATCATTGTCGAAATCAATGGCGAGAACGCGCACGGCATGAGCCTGAGCGAGGCGGCGCAAGAAATTCGGGGGCCGGAAGGCACCACCGTTGAACTCAAACTCCTGCGGCGCCCGGAAAACGGCGGCACAGCCGAAGTGTTGGATTTGGAGATTGAACGGGGCAAGATTCCCATCGAGAGCGTCAAGGAAGCCCGGCTGGTGGATGATGGCATAGGCTACATTTACATCAGTGATTTCAAGGCGGGCACGGCGGATGAGATACGGGAAGCCATCGCGGACCTCAAGGACGAAGGCATGACCGCGTTGGTGCTTGATCTCCGGTGGAACCCGGGCGGTCTGCTCAGCGCTTCGAAGGAAGCCACGGAGATCTTTCTGCCTCAGGACACCCTGGTCACGTATACGGAAGGCCGCGGGTCGAATGGCGAGGCCTCCGGAAATGACTTGCGGTTGTACACCGAGGAGAGCCCCGAACTTCCGGAGAATTTCCCCGTCGTCATCTTGGTGAACGGACAGACCGCGAGTTCGTCGGAGATCGTGACGGGGGCCTTGCAGTACTGGGCGCGCGCCATTGTCGTCGGCGAAAAGACCTACGGCAAGGGCAGCGTGCAGACCCTGATCCCGTTGCGCCGGCCCGAAAACAGCGCCCTGCGGCTGACCACGGCCCATTACTACACCCCAGGCGATATTACTATTGACAAGGAAGGCATCCGCCCGGACGTGGAAGTGGAAATGGACCTCGAAGCGCAGTTGGGGGTGCAACGCCGGCTTCACCGGGACGACGTGGATGAAGAGGTCGAGGACGCCCAGTTGCAGCGGGCAATCGAAATCCTTCAAGAGGATGACGTGTTTGATAACCTCATCGCCCGGTATCACCAGGACCCCAGCGTCACCCAAGTCGCTTGGCAGGAAGATAGCGAACAAGAGACGGAAGAGGAAGCCGAGAACGGCGAATCGGCTTCTCAATGATCCGGCCGGACGATCGCGCTGCTGACGCCTTACGCCCAGTCGCCATGGAGCGGGGGTACACGAAGTTCGCCGAGGGGTCCGTGCTCATAAGCGTGGGGAATACGCGGGTGCTCTGCACCGCGACGGTAGAGGACCAGGTTCCCGCCTTCCTTCGCGAGTCTGGGACGGGGTGGGTCACGGCGGAATACGCCATGCTCCCCCGTAGCGCCTCGGGCCGCATTAGCCGGGATTCCGCGCACCGGGGGCGCGCCGTGGAGATTAGCCGCTTCATCGGCCGCTCCCTGAGGTGCGCGGTGGATCTGTCTGCGCTCGGCGAACGT
Source organism: Candidatus Hydrogenedentota bacterium (assembly GCA_003552765.1). Taxonomy (GTDB): domain Bacteria; phylum Hydrogenedentota; class Hydrogenedentia; order Hydrogenedentales; family SLHB01; genus SKRY01. Next base: position 4,259 of record PUOI01000310.1, read on the forward strand.
TGCGTCACCCTGGACTGCGATGTGCTTCAGGCCGACGGCGGCACGCGCACGGCCGCGATTACGGGCGCGTATGTGGCCTTGCATGACGCGCTCACTCTGCTGGTTGAAGAGGGGAAGCTGCGGCGGTTGCCTCTGCTTGGGCAATGCGCCGCGACAAGCGTGGGCATGGTGGAAGGTGAGCCCTGCCTGGATCTCTGTTACGAAGAAGACGTCGCGGCGGATGTGGACATGAACGTCGTCATGCGCAGCGATGGCGCCTATATCGAAGTATCGGGAGCGGCGGAGGGGGATGCCTTCTCCCGCCAAGAGATGAACGCGATGCTAGACCTCGCCGAAACGGGTATCCGGCAACTGTTTTACTATCAAAAGGAAGCGTTGGGACTGTGAGCCAGGAGCTTGTGGTTGCGTCAGGCAACCGTGACAAAGCCGCCGAAGTCGCCAAGCTCTTGGCGGACACATCATGGCGCATTCGGACGCTGGCCGATTATTTGCCCGTCGATGAGCCCGTGGAAGACGGGGAGACGTTCGAGGAGAACGCCCTTTTAAAAGCGCGTTACTACGTAGCCGCGGTGGGCGCGCCTTGTGTCGCGGATGACTCCGGCCTGGAAGTTGACGTGTTGAACGGCGCGCCCGGCGTGTTCTCGGCCCGCTACGCGGGCGAAGGCTGCTCTTATGCCGACAATAACGCGAAACTCCTTCGTGAGTTGGCGAGTTATCGCGGAAAGGAGTCCAGGCAAGCCCGTTTCCGGTGCTGCGCGGCGTACGTGGATCCCGAGGGAACGGAGCTTGTCGCCGAGGGAACCGTGGAAGGCCACATCGCCGCGGAACCGCGCGGCGCGAACGGCTTTGGCTACGACCCTGTGTTCATTCCCAAAGGCTTCGACGCCACGTTTGGGGAACTCCCGCCCGAAACCAAGCACGCCATCAGTCATCGAGGCCGCGCCTTCCGTCAATTGCGGGAGTTGCTAACCGGACTTGAGTGAGGCTGCCATGGCGGAACAAGTTCGGGGCGTCCGAAGCCTCTGATGAAGATTCTCCCCCCCCAATCGAGCGGTTTCCAAGATGCGGCTGACGTGTTGCGTAAAGACGGCATCGTGGCCTATCCCACCGAAACGGTGTACGGATTGGCCGTGAACCCGTTTTCCCCGGCCGCACTGGAAAGGCTGTTGGACGCGAAAGGCCGGGACGCCAGCAAGGGCATCCTTCTCATCGTGGCGGATTCCAACCAGCTCGAACGCGTGGTCCGCGACATGCCGGATGAAGCGTTGCCGCTTATCGAGGCCTTCTGGCCGGGACCGCTTACCCTGTTGTTTCCGGCTACGGGTGATGTCGCCGACGTGCTGCTCGGTCCCTCCGGCAAAGTCGCCGTGCGCTGTCCCGGTCACGCGGCCGCCCGGGAACTGTGCGCCGTATTCGGGGGACCGCTGACCTCGACCTCGGCCAATCGCGCCGGCGAGGCTCCCGCAACGCGCGCCGAAGCGATTGAATTACCCGGGGTTGACGCCGTGCTGGATGGCGGAATGCTGCCGCCTGCCCAACCCAGCACGCTCCTCGACCCCGAAACAGGGACCATCCTGCGTGAAGGCGCGATAGACAGGCAAACGCTCGCCCCGTTTCTGAAGGGCTGACCCCGTTTTTTGCCTTACCCGGCGGTTCTCCGTACAATGGCGCGTGAGTCTCCTTTGAACAACACCCTGCATTTCACAAACCACGTGAGGTCCATTCCGGATGAGCATGCTGACACCTAGAGAGATTGTCGCCGAACTCGACAAGTACATCATCGGACAAGACGAAGCGAAACGGAAAGTGGCGATCGCCCTGCGCAACCGGTGGCGGCGGCAGCAGCTCTCCGGCGAAATGCGCGACGAGGTGGCCCCGAAGAACATCGTGATGATTGGCCCGACGGGCGTGGGCAAGACCGAGATCGCGCGCCGGCTCTCCCGGTTGGCCGATGCCCCTTTCATCAAGGTCGAGGCCTCGAAATTCACCGAGGTGGGATATGTGGGCCGCGATTGCGAATCCATGATCCGCGAACTCACGGAGGTAGCGGTGAATATGGTGCGGGCGGAGATGGAAAAGGAGGTCCAGGAAAAGGCGGAACACAACGCCGAAGAGCGCCTGCTCAACATTCTGTTGCCCCCGCAACGCAGCCAGCAGCCCCAACGGCAACAGGGATTTCGCCCCGGTGACCCCAATGCCGGCGACGAGGGGCCTCCCGCCTATCAAGAGCAGCACGCCGAAGAGCGAACGCGGGAGATTATCCGCAAGAAACTGCGCGCGGGCGAACTCGAGGAACGGGAAGTCGAGGTTGAGGTGCGGGATTCCGGCCAACCCTCCATGATGCAGGTGTTCGGCAATACCGGCCTCGAGGAGATGGGCTTCAATCTGCAAGACATGCTGGGTAAGATCATGCCGCAGCGCTCCCAAAAGCGCCGCACGACGGTGGCCGAGGCGCGGCGCATCCTTCATCAAGAAGAAGTGCAGAATCTCATCGACATGGAAGCGGTCGCGCACAAAGCCATTGAACGGACGCAGGACGCAGGCATCGTGTTCCTTGACGAAATCGACAAGATTGCCGGGCGGGGCTCTTCCGGGCAGAGTGGGCCGGACGTCTCCCGCGAGGGCGTGCAACGGGACATTCTCCCCATCGTCGAGGGCAGCACGGTCACCACGAAGCACGGAAGCGTACGCACGGATCATATCCTTTTCATCGCGGCGGGCGCGTTTCACACCGCCAGCATCTCCGATATGATCCCCGAATTGCAGGGCCGCTTTCCCATCCGGGTGGAACTCGAGAATCTAGGCGCGGAAGATTTCGGACGCATCCTCCGGGAGCCCAAGAACTCGCTCATCAAACAATACCAAGCCATGCTTGAAACCGACGGGGTGTCCGTGCGGTTCGCCGATGAAGCCATAGAAACCATCGCACGGCTGTGTCAGAAAGTGAACGACGAGACCGAGAACATCGGCGCGCGGCGGTTGCACACCATCATGGAGAACCTGCTCGAAGAGATCTCTTACGACGCCCCCGATCGCCAAGGCGAGGAGCTGTACGTCGACGCCCCGATGGTCGAGCGCTGTTTGGCGAACATCATGGAAGACCAAGAACTGAGCAAGTACATCCTCTGATGCGATTCGCCTTTCT
>PUOI01000176.1 GCA_003552765.1 Candidatus Hydrogenedentota bacterium
AAGGACACCGATATCGTTCAGGGAACATACCCCGAGGGAATGGACCTCGAAGGAATCGGGATTGTGACCGCGCGAGCTGTTGAACAACCCCAGAAGGTGTTTCGAACGATTCTGCGGCAATTGCCGGTTGGCGCGGTATATTTCTGTCAGTTCGCCTGGGGTCCCCAAGCCAAGGAACTAGGGTTCCACGTGGAACCTATTGACGATGCGTGGGGCCGCGCGGGCCTGCGGCGGGGCGCCCTATATCGAATTACCGGCTGATAACGCCCAAACTGACCAACATTCCCCCCTGTGGCGGTCCGCCTCTTGATTTTTCCAGCTTCACCGGCGATAATGCCGCCCACTCACGTGTCCCCGGCTAAGACTGACGTATCTTATGAACCCATCACCCATAGAAGAAGCGCTTTCCCTGGCTAGCCGTCTGTGGTCCCGCGACCTAATGGTCGAAACCGCGGGCTTATTCTGGATCGCAGCGGAACTCGCCATCCTCTATCTGGTCCTTTTGGCCAGGTTCCACGTGGAACATTATCCAAACGAACCCTTCCCAACAATCACAGCCAAGTTCCGCCGCCGCGCCTGGGTGTGGACCGCCGGCTTCCTCCTGCTCTCTGCCGCGGTCGTCGCACGCTTCTATCTCTATCCGCTCCATGACAACCTGGAAGCCGCCTTACACGCTCAGGCTAGCCCGGACAGCATCGCCGCGCTCTATGCCCGCTGGGCCTACACCCACGCGTTGATATGGTGCGCGTTCATTACGATATGGGTCATTCTCGAAGCCGCTATCGTTTATCAGGGCCGCCAGGTCTATCTGGGCCTTCGCAAGGCCCTCACAGAGCCGCACCAAGGGAGACTCCCCCCATTAGAGGATTCCGGGATTACGCCTTCGCCGGGGGCCTCGACATCGTTTCTCCTGTTGCTTGCCGCGGGCGCTCTTCTTCTCATCCCCTTTGGATCCGCGGCCGTTCGTGGCATAACCCCTGTATCCGAAGAGGCGGCGAACGCATTTGTCCACGCCCACGAAGCCTTTGCGGCGCTACGAAACACCGTTGGCCTGTATCTTCGTATCGCGGGTGTCGTGTGGATCACCGTGGAATGGATCGCGGCCTATTATCTCTGGCGGGGATACCGCCTTGTGCGCTCGGCGGCATACAAACACGCGCCCGCTTCCCGTATAGGAGAGCCGCCGGCATGACATACCCTGATATTGTTGATCCCAACAGCTATTTGCCCAGCCTGAGGTTCCACGTGGAACTGTCCACACGCAAACCCTGCCGTCTTCATTGAGGTCTTTATGCTCCCTGACTGGATTCAACAGATAAGCGATTTCTTTCCCCACGACGTCTACCTTCAGTGGTCGCGCGTACAGGGGACGCTGTGGACCATGGCGGGTTACGTCATCATCTTCTATCTGCTGCGCCTAACCAATCTGTGCCGCTCCATGACCGGGCGCTCCATTCATCGCATTCCCTACGTGGCGCTCGCCGCCACCATTCCCCCCGCACTCATCCTGCCTATCGCCCCCACCAGTATGGCCCTCTTTCGCATCGAACTCGCCGTGACCGTTCCCCATTTCCTCATCATCGTTTATGTCCTCGCAGCCAACCTTCGTTCAGCGCCCGAGGCGTTGGCGAAACTGGTCACGCACAACCCGCCCGGACACACAACATCCCCCTGAAGGGTCCAATAAAGCACCGTTCAGGGGGATGCGCCTATCCTGGCGCGGCTTCTTCCGTAGGCTTTCTATCCGGGCTTACGCGTTGTTGTTGTACACCAGAGCCCGGAACGCGGGTTCATCGCGTATCGCGTCAAAATCCTCGTCGTCGCGGGCCTGGTCCCGGAAAACCGGGTCAAGCGCGATTGCCCGTTCCAAATACTTGTAGGCCTCCTCGTGGTTCTCTTGAAGGCTGCTCACACAGGCCAGGTTATAGTACGGCGCGGGATGATCCGGAGCCACGGCTATCGCCGCAAGGTACTCCTCCACCGCTTCTTCGTACCGCTCTAGACGCACAAGCAGGTTGCCGTAGTTGTTCCGCGACGCCACATTGTTTGGAGCAAGTTCGACCGCCCGCCTCGCGCGCTCCCGGGCTTCCTCCATCCGCCCATCCATCCGCAACAGAATAGCGAGCCCATTGTGCGCGCGGCTCCACCCTGGTTCCAGCGCGATGGCTTGGCGTAAGTACGCCTCAGCCTCTTCCACGTGATCTTGCTGATGCAACACCACGCCCAATCCATAATACGAACGGCCCCACTCGGGATCGCGGGCAATCGCTTCACGGTAGGCTGCTTCCGCCTCCACAAGCCGGTCCTGGCCATCCAGCAGCACGCCCTTGGCAAAAAACGCTTCCGCGGGCGCTTCTTCCGGATCGTCTTCCGCTATCCTAGCCACCCGTTCTATCGCTACACGTGTCTCAGCCCGCCGGGCCTGGGGATCCTCGTCGTAAAGGGTCAGCATCTTCTCAACCGCTTTCTCAAACGCCATCTCACCACGGTCCGCGCCAAAATATCCCCGGGAAATGACAGCGAGGGCGCTCAGCAATACGATAACCCCGGTTATTCGCCAGACCACGCGCACCGCCTCTTTGTTTGGCGCCGATGCTCGAAGCATTTCGCGTCCTTTATTCGTTGCCTCCAAGTTTCTTCAACCGGGGCCATGCATGCACCAGGCTTTCCGGCGGGCGTGGTATATCCTTGTTGAGCGCGTGCGCCAACTCCAACGCATTGACAACGGCCTGGCCTTGAAAATGGTTGTTTGTAACGACCAGTATTTCTTTCGTCTTCTCGCGCATCCGCTTGACGCGATCCAGCCACGGGGCTAATTCCTCCTCCGTGTACAGATAGTCGTAGCGTTCGTCCCGCCCGGCGTCTTTGCAAAACCAATCGTTCTTGTTCCGGCCATGAAGCCGCACATACGCCAGGGGCGCCGTAACGGCCTCGCTGGGCTCCAGCGAATTCCGAAACAGCGGCTGGTCGATATTGCAAAACGCTACATTGCGTTCCCGCAAGCCGTCATACACCTCTGGCTTGTCCCAAGATGCATGACGGAACTCCACCGCCAGAGGATAACACGCGAATGCGTCCAAGATTCGTGCAAGCGCAAGCCGATTCTCTGGAGTCCGCCGAAAACTCCAAGGGAATTGCGCCAGCACGGCGCTTAACCGGCCCCCCTCCGCAAGAGGACCCAGACCGTCGCAATACGCCTGAACATCTTCTTTCGAGGGACCGCCACACCCTTCGTGCGTAAACCGGCCCCACAGCTTTGCGCTGAACCGAAAGCCAGTGTTGTCCGCAACCTCTTCCATCCAAGACGCCGCATTCTTCGCTTGAGCGGGCGCATAAAACGTGCTGTTGATTTCAACCGTATCGAAATACTGGCATAATATCGTCAACGGATGTCTGGACCTGGGCCTACCCGGCGGATACACTATGCCTTCCCAATCCCGGTACGACCACCCCGCCGGACCCACGCGCACCACTGCCTCGCCGGGCCGCGACCTGTTATTTATTTTAACCATATTATATTAATACTATATAATTATAGATTAAAAAAACTATTCTCTCTTACATTGATCCACGTGCAACGCCAATCCAGCCAGCGATGACCAACACACCTAAGCCCGCCATCGAAATCCAAAGGCCCACCACCAGCGGACGCGAGGCGTATTCCAATCGTACCTCATGGCTGCCCACTTCAAGGGGAATCCCTCTGAAGATGCCATTCGCCCGAACAATGGGAACCGATTCACCATTGGCTTCCGCCCGCCAACCGGGGTCGTACTGATCGGCGAGGACAAGTACACCCGGCGAAAGAGTCTCCACGCTTAGGGTGATTTCTTCGGGTTCCCGCTGCAGTATCTCAATACGCGCGGGGCCGCCTCCAGCCCCGCCGGCAACGGCTTCCTGGTTTTGGGAACGCGTGCCTCCTGATTCCGCACCCGGCAGATCCGGCTCCGCCTCCAAAATGCAGCGTGTCCCCATGGGAAACGCGGGATCGCGCATCCGGCGTACGGCTTCCTCCGTGTCCGGCTCAATTTCCCATGCCGTGTACCATGCCGCCCACGGCAGCGCTTCGTCATCCACCAATACGGTGGTCAGGGCATCTCCCCCCACCACGCGAAGCCCGGGCAGGGCTTGCGCCCATCGTTCATCATTCAACGATACGTCTTGCCCTACAAGAATAACACGCGCGCCCGCGTATCGCAGCAAGGCTATCCCTGGAAGTAAGTCTTCGTTCTCCTCTTCTGTTTCCAGCCCTTCATCAAGCACCTGGCGCCACCACGCCGCGTGCGCCCGAGGATATCCTGCTCCTTCCCCATTCACCACCCGCAAACCCGTGAGCAGACCGATGTTCCTTGGCAGAGTCACGTCGTTCGGCCGAGCCGCCACGAAAGCGCGTCCATCCTCCACGTACTCCTGCGCGAGAGCCGCCACTTCATTCAACCGTTCCCGTCTCACACCGCCGTCTTGAAACGGATGCAAGTACGCATTCACACTAGCCGCCGTAAGGTCCGCGAACAGCAGTATCATCCAACACGCCCATACGCCCCGCGCCATCCAGCTGCGCCGCAGAAGCAAAGCGGGTGCTGTCAAAATGCCAAATGCGATCAAATACCCTCGAACTTGAGCCCCCGCCACCACAAACAACCCGCCGAGCACCGCGGCCACCATAATCACCGGAGGGATAAGCCAAGAAAGTTGTGTATGCCGCCGTGTGGGCAGCAACCGGTCCGCCCCCAACGCCGTCAACACTCCCACGCACAACACCACGGGATACGCCAGCACCCACCATGGAAAATGATAACTAGCTTCACCCCAAGGCGCGATGAAGGCCAACCCGGTAAGGACAAGCCCCATGAAAAGAAAGAACCATGCATCCTTGCCTTTGCTCTTGTGAAACAGCGAGGCGGGAATCAAAAGCAAGGGCATGGCGCCTACGTACCCTAGGCGAGGTAATGCCCCGGGACTCGCCGATAGAATCTGCGCCGCCAAGTCTTCACCCGTACTAGGGACTTGCGCGGCGGCGCGGGCATTCCACAGACTCTCCACACCATGGCCCCCGTCCATGATCCACGCAATCGCCGGAATCCATTGCACCGCGCCCACCACCCCGGCCACACCCAATGCGGCCGCCGTCCCCGCCGCCCTTTGCAGCAACCCCGTTTGTCCAGCTTCTCCAACAAACGTGCTCACCCAGACCCTATAGGGAATCGCCAGCGCAAATACGGCCAAGACACCTGCCGGCGACCCACTCAGCAAAATCAGTCCCCCAGCAAGCCCAGCCAATATTCCCATACTCTGGCGCCGCAACCGAACCCATTCCCGAATCGCCCAAAGCAACAATGGAGTCCACACCAAAACTGCCGCCATGCCAGGCCGTGACATGGCGGCAGCCGAAGCGCCACAAAACGCATACGTCAATGCTCCAATTACCGCGGGCATATACCCCACGCCGAGGGAGCGGCCAAGAAGGACAACAAACAGCCCCATAAGCACAAGCGAGACAAAGGCGTGAATCGCCAACGCCCGTTCCATCGGCATGAGAAACCCCAACCCGTGAAGCGGCTGGAATACCCCATGTGTTGGATTGGAAAGAAACGGCGCGCCAGCCCATTGCCGATCGTTCCACGCCGGCAACTCTCCGCCCCGAAGCCGCTCGCCTCCGTAACCGAGAACAGGCTCAATCTCTTGGTACAGGTCGGCGTTCTCCGAAGCCTCGGGCAAATCGACCTGCTGAATCTCTACTAGATGCCAAAACGTGGGAGCGGCTCCGACAAACAGCAACGCCACCAAAAAAAAAGGCGTCATCCCATACCGGCCCGACGCTGCTCTTGGAATACTCACCTCAAGACTCTCTCATCGCTGTTCTTCACTCTCCATGCCTGCTAACTAAACTCCTGAAAAATCCAATATGCCTTACCATCTTCCTCTAGCTCATATACCCACACATCAAGGCGCCCGCGATCCTGCTCTATATCAACAGACCACGTCCTTGATTCCCCCGGTTCCAATTCTATATATCCCGGCGACTGCTCCAATAACGCACGCTGCTCCCTTTCCTTCTGCTCCACGAATGCAATATATCCCAATTCAAACCAACTCGTCTCGAAGTCAGGGTTTCCAAACGCCCTCAACGTTAGTTCAAGGCAGTCGTCTCCTTCTTCAACCGCGATATCTTCTCCCCTAAACCATTGCCAATCCTCCTTTACTTCTCCTTCGCGCGGCATCGGTCCAGATATGTCCACCCCATTCGCGTCGATCCGAATATCCGATCGCGCGATTTCGTTCTCTAACGGCCTTCCCCTTGTATAAATCCACGTCTCATATTCCCCGGGCTCCAACGTGCAAAAACGCGCCCACGCCTCCTTTCCGTCCCTATCCTCTTCGACCCGGGCGCGCAACACCGGCAAATGCCATTCATCCGGCCCCTCTCCACTCACACTCATCGTCGTCACATCCCATACGCCACACAATGCTTCCCGCCGATACGCACTGGCCGCGCGCCACATCCCATCGTTCGGCGCCACCTCAATCCGAGCGCTCACCTCATCCTCACTCCGATTCTCCACCGTAAATGCCGTATCCCCTTCCTCCTCCTCCGTAAAATACACGAACAAATTCCCCCGCCGCTCCTCAACTGGCCTCGGAATTAATCCAATATCCGGATCCCTATGCTCATACGTCTTTTCTATCCCCCCCTCATACTCCACCATCCGCGCAACACCATTATCCCGATCACGACGCACCGTTCGCACAGGAGGATCGGTTTCAAGTAGATACTCGTACAACACCATCCCCTCGAACTCTTTCTTATCCACTTGTCTGTATCTTGCATCCATCCACAACCACACATCATACGCATTCCCCGGAAGATACTCCCGCTCCCACTCCGCGAAGACCAGCCACACCCGTTCCTTCCCCTCCACAATCTCCTGCGGCGTATGAATAAAATATCCTTCAAAATCCTCCCTGTCTGTCGTATCAATATGCCCGGCCCTAAAAAATTCCACAAATTCCTTCCGAACCCCCGCGTAAAATCCCGCATCCCCTCTCAACCCATACCAATAGAACGACGCCCATGTATTGGGCCCCGCGTGCATTACCACATCACCCTCTCTCCAATTCTCCATGATATATTCCGTGACAATGTCATACTCACGACGCGGGTGAATACCCGGCCGATGAGGGAATTCCCGATCCGGATATTCGCCCTGGTAATGTTCATACACCGGAACCGCAGCGAGCAAAATCAATAATCCTAAACCACTATATCGCCACAGAACCACCTTACAACTACTCAATGCCACCCCAGCAAACGCAAACACCGGCAACCCATACGAAATCAGCGCTCTAATCAAAAATATGCTATGCACTGTATACGAGGCGAACACAAC
>PUOI01000096.1 GCA_003552765.1 Candidatus Hydrogenedentota bacterium
AGCGAGGATGGCATCGACTTCACCCGGCTATACGTCGACGAACCCTTCAAGAGCTACGGCCCGCCCGGAACATGGGATAGCTACGAAGTGGGCCACCCCTTCTTCTTCCGCGACGAAGATGGCCAAGGCTACCTCTTTTACCAAGGCCGCGCCATCGCTGAGGATGACGGCGAAGGGGAGCCCACGCCGTCGAACGAATACTACCTGTCCATGGCGCCCGTCGTTTGGGAAGCCTGCCCCGATGGCGGCCCCGACCGGCCCAGGCTCGCGCCGGAACTGCTTGAACGCTAGTCTACCAAGACACCAGGAGATTCTCTCATTGCCGGAGGATTACAACTGAGGCTTTGCTCCAGCCAGAGCAAATCTCACCCTGGTTGGGAGAGTACTTGAACACCGACAGGTGTCGGCAGGCGATGGCCCATGCCAGAAGAAAGGGCCAGGGTTCCGGTCTGCACGCGCAATCAACTGCGGCGCGCGGCTTGCACGTGCATCCAGTCGAAATTGGCGGTCCGGCCCAAGCTGACCCAGCCTTCATTCTCCCAGCATTCCCACCACTTGTCATACGCTGGCTGCGCAAAAACAGCGCGGTCCCGGCCCCAGCGAAGCTGGTTGCGCTCGGGATCATAGTCGAGGGCGATACCCCAAGCGTGGGTTGACCAAGCGGTTCCACCGCGTTTGCGGCGTTTCTTGTAACAGCCGCCGAAGCGGTCAAGGTGAAGCTGCTTTACGCCGTCGAGCCCGTAGTGGTCTAGCACGGCCGTGAGAACCCGTTGAAGAGAATCCGCGACTTTGGCGTGACACCGGATCCGGCGGGCTGTTTGCGCGAGATCCCACGACAGCCGATGAGGATAAGGCGCATCCACCAGGACCAGGTTCGCCTCGGTTCCGGGCGGGCCGTAGAACTGCGTGAGGTCGGCCTCGCGCTCCATGGGCCAGCCGTTAGGGTTAGCTGTAGACGGCTCAATGTCCCGCCAGGCCGGAGGCAGCGAGCCTTCAGTCTCCAGGTGACGCAAGCTAGTGAAAGCGAAGTCGGTTTGCGGTCCCCAATACCCGTCCACCGGCCCCGTGTCAATCCCCGCGTCTAACGCAAGCAATTGAATAAACGCCGTGACCTTGCGGCGTCGCGAGCCCTTCAGCACGGCTTCCGCGTGGGTCTGCGCGAGTTCTTGCTTACGGCGTTTCAGAGCCTTGTCCAGGGCAGCCTCCGTGACTGGCCCGAGAATCCCGTCCACCTGGTTCCCCTTAAGACCGGCGCCCCGCTGGGCAATCCGAATGGCTTCGGCCGGTATGCGCATGAGGTGTCTCCTTTCGCGTGGCCGCTAACAGCCTTCCATTTCCACTCGAGGAATTCCTGCCTTGAAGATCCGGCGCCGCATACCCAGTGTTGGAACACGGCCCGGCGCGTGTGTTCTCTCCAGCGGGTGAAACCACCATCTATACGTTGCGTACATGCCAACCTACTGATTATCTCGTCCTTGTAACTTGCCTGGGAGCTTAGGGCTCGACGGCGCAATGCCGCCGAGCCCCGAAGAGACGGTATGAAACACTGTATCGCATGCCTTTTCCTCAACATCGTTTCATCGCCCCGCTCCGTTCCCGGCGCCCCGCTCCGCGCTATTCGGGACGGCGTCCGGTTACTCGGGCTCGGCCACTTCATCCTGCAATTCCTTGCTCATCTTTTCGATGAGCGCCTCCATGTAGGTCTGCAGCAAGGCAGGGGCCGGCTTGCTGACGAGCTTGGTGCGCAGCAGACTTGATCCGTCTACGCTGTAACTGTACTTGCGGGAGTAGGAGGCGTTGACTGACGCGGCGAACGGCCCCCATCCGGCCCGGGCGCTCACGCCAACCTTTGCCTCGGTCGTGGTGGCCATGGAGATGGCCATCTTCACCTCGATCACCGACTCCTCAAACTCGTAGTACGCGGGATGGAAGCCCAGGGCCAGTAGCGAGAAGCTCTTGCTCTCAGAGGGATTGTCGATGCGGGGTAGTTCCACTTGGGTCTCGGCCATGAACTTTGCTACCCGGCTGCTGTTCTCGTCCAGGGCCGTTTGACCCTGGGCGATGCCCAGCGCGAGTTTGGTCACCATTTCGGGGAACGGAACGTTGAGCAGTTCCTGTCCGACTTTCGCAGCCATCTTGCACCTTCCTTTCTTTAATGAGATCTGTTAACAGCTATGGCAATGCCCGGTCACGTTCCGGGCTCGTCCTCGACGATTTCGATTCGGGTGGCGGGGCGGAGAGTGAAGCGCACCACGCTGGCGTTCTCCGGCGCCCCCTCCTGACCGCGCAACTGTACTAGTTGGACGCCCTGGGCCAGGTCCAGTCCCGCCTTCAGTTCGACTTCCATCCGTTCGATGACTACCCGCGGCTGGTCCCGCTCAGCCTCGGAAGGATGGAGCGCCCGCCAGTTCAGATCCGCCAGATCGTGCCGGAACTGCTCCAGGAGCGCGTTGACTTCCATGCGCGGGGAATCACCCTGCAGGTCTTCCAGGCGTGACTGCAGGTCATCGCGCTCGGCCATGATGTTGGTCAAATGTGACTGCAGGCCATCGCGCTCGGCCCTGATGCTGGTTAGGTCTGACTGTAGGCCATCACGCTCGGCTCTGATGCTGGCCAAGTCATCCTCCAGACCCTTCTTCCGGTGCTCGAAATCCGCCTGCAACCCCTCGTGTTCGCTACGTAGCGCTTCAAGTTCGCTGGACACCTGGCCCAGGGAACGACGAGTCTCGTCCAGCATTTGCCGTTGGGCCGGGGTCAGCCGCGCACTGGTCTCTAGCTCCGTCAGGCGTTCCAGGTCTTTGCTGATCTCGCTATGGATGATGTCGAATCGCGGACTAGGCTGTGGCATCGTTCACTCCTCCGGCCGGGGGGCTTAACTCGGCGTTTCCGAACCGGCTTCCGTTATATGCGCCGGGGGGATTGGGACGATCTTGAACCGTAGTTTGCTGGCCCCCTCGGCAACGTAGTTATAGGAACGGCTATACTTGGCGTTATAAGGGGCGAGCAGCACCCTTGGGCCTCGGGACGGAGCCTGCTCTTCACTCTCGTAATGCACCGCTACCTTCATCTCCACCTCAACCTCGGGCATGTGATACCAGGTCACTTGGTAACCGATTTGTTCCAGTTCGGGATGGTCCCGGGCGAGGTTCTTTTGGGTGTCGATGGCGGCCTGGTCGAGTTCCCGCTGGGCTTGGGCGACTCCCGCCGCCAGTTCCCGCACCAGCCTGGCCAAGGGACTTACGAGCACCACCGACCAATTGATATCCTTGTCTGGCATGATCTTCCTCACTTACTTCTCAGTTGCGGGACCGGTCCCGGACGCGGCTTACGGCAACCGCCCGCGTTGGCGGACGCATCCGCTTGCGCCCCGCCGCGTCCGTGGGTTCTTCCCTTTTACTGGGGATCTTCGCGCCTGCATTACTATAGTCCTCTGAACACTACAATCGTATGACACCTTGGTGACAGTTTTTCGGCGCCACGTTTGCCGGGCACAGCTAACCCATTGATGCACCGAAGGTTACGACGCTGACGATTTAGCGCAGCCATGGCGTTTAGCCGGTGTGCGTTTCCAAAAAATCCCGGACCGCCTTGAGACCGCGCTGTTCGTATTGCTGTACGGTGGGCTTTGAGAGGCAGAGATGCTCGGCGATTTCCCTGTGGCTGCGCCCTTCCCAAAAGCGCATGCGGAGCACGGTCCTGCACCGCTGGGAGCGTAGGCTGGCCAAAGCCAAGGCGAGCGTTGCGGCCAATTCGTTATGGGAGCACTGGGCCAAGGGATTGGCGCCGGGGTTCAGGTCGGGCAAGGCCTCGAGCCACGTTGCCGGCCCTGGCAGTTCGCGGGCGCGCTGTTTGGCCTTCTGTTCCCAATGTTTCTTGAGAAGATTGGAGGCGATGCCTTGCAGATAGGCCATGAAATTGTCGGCGGCCACCCCATCTTCCCTGCGGCGCCCCCAAATCAGAAACGTTTCCTGGGCCAGGTCCTCGGCGGTGGAATGCGAGACTCCGTTATTCACGAAACGCCTTAGAAGCGTCTCCCGCGCGGCGGTGTACGATGCGAAGCTGGCGCGGTCCATGAGAAGCCCTCCCACGTAGAGTTTCTCCGTCGAGGAGGCCGATCCTCCGGCGACGAGCGATATAAGACGAAACGCCTTGGTCCAGGGAAAACCGGGGCGTTCTACAAAGCCGCGCTTCTCAATTGTTCCGGCGGGGTGACTTGAACACATACAAGAGCGGCCGCGCGGGCGTAGCGCTGCATCGCATGATGGCGGTCTTGTCGCGTCATCGTCACACCTCATCCCAAACGTTCAGCTGCACGCTCAGCTCCTACATGAACCGCGATTACCTTGCCAACCGTAACATCACAAAAGAAAGATATTATTCCGCTGTAATTATATACTAAAACAAAGTTTTTTATATTGATATTTTCTTGTGCGCAATAACTGGTAACTTGCAGTGTTCCCAGCGCGATCGCCCGGAGGGCTATTGTGTCTTTGCCCTTTCTGGGCGGTCAAGGCTCATCACTACACACAGTTCTTGTCCACCGCGTGATATTCATGCCAGCGTCCGAATTGCCCAACCCCACTGAACCGGAATGGACCCCGTTCTTTCGTGTTTAGGACAGGCTTGATCCCCCTTCCGGGACTTTCACCGCGAATGGACGCCGCACCCGCGGAATTGCGCCGGTTCTCTGTGTCCTTTGCGCCTCTTTGGTTCCCCCCCACCCCGTTCTCACGAAACCGAGGCATGGCCCGCATGTCCGGGGCGGAACACTTGGGGACAGTGTTTATGGGGGGATGTGTGTTTTGGTGAGCGCCGCGGCGCGGGGTCTGCGGCGCGTGTTTCCTACCATGGGGAGGCGAAGGACGGCATATGCTTGAGGTTGTGTTGGAACGCTTGGAAAATCCGAGGCGCATGGGCGATGGGCGGTACATGGCCCGGTGTCCGGCGCACGATGACCGCCATCCCAGCCTGCAAATCAAGCGGGGTGAGGACGGGCGCGTGTTGTTGCACTGTTTCGCGGGGTGCAAGGTGGAGGAGGTGTGCGAGGCGTTGGGGCTCGAGCTGCGGGAGCTGACGCCGGGCAAGGACCGCAAGGGGGACAGCGAGGTGGTGAAACGGTACGCGTATCATGACGAGCGCAACGAGTTCCTGTATGAGGTGGTGCGTCTAGCGCCGAAGGGCTTCTGCCAACGGAGGCCGGACACTTCGGGCGGCTGGATTTGGGATATGAAGGGCGTGCGCCGGGTGCTGTACCGGCTGCCCAGCGTGGCGCATGCGATCGCGGCCGGGCAACGGATCTACGTGTGCGAGGGGGAGAAGGACGCGGACCGGCTGTATAAACGGGGCCTCGCCGCCACCACGGCCCCGGGCGGCGCGGGCAAATGGAAGAAGGCGTATTCGGAGATGTTGCGGGGCGCGCATGCCGTGCTGATCCCGGATGCCGACGCGCCGGGGCGGACGCATGCGCGCGAGGCGGGCCAGGCCTTGTTGGCGGAGGCGGCGAGCGTCAAGCTGCTGGACCTGTACCCGGGCGTGGAGGACGGGCGCGACGTGAGCGATTGGCTGGACGCGGGCGGGAGCGTGGAGCAGCTTGAGGCGCTGGCGGACCAAGCGGCTTTTCTGGAGCCGGATCCGCCCCCTCCTCCCCCCGCGCTGGATGCGGCAGCCAGCGAGGAGCCCACGGGCGATTCGGCGCTCGCCGAGACCTTGGCGCGGCTGTTCAAGGACCGCTACCGCTGGGCGGCGCACCGCAAGTCTTGGATGGTGTATCGCCGGGGGGTGTGGCGGCCGGTGGAGGCGGAGCGCGTTGCGGAGGCGGCCTCGCGCGAGCTGCGGGGCGAGTACGCCCGCGAGTTGCGTCAGGCGCGCGACCGGCATGAACTGGACCGGTTCACGCGACGGCTCCACGCGGCGTGCTCCCACGCGCGGATTCAAAGCGCCTTGAGCTTTCTCAAGGGGATGCACGGGTTCCTCACGCTGGCCGAGGAATGGGACGCCAGTCCCTACGAATTTAACGTGCTGAACGGTGTCGTAGACCTGCGGGAGGGCGAGTTGCGTCCGCACACGCCCCGGCGGCTCGACACGATGCAGGCGGGCGTCGTGTTTGACCCGCGCGCCGAGGCGCCCGCGTGGGAGGCGCACCTCGAACGCTTTCTGCCGGACATGAGCGTGCGCCGCCAACTGCAACGCGACATGGGCGTGGCGATGGCGGGGGCGGTGCTGGAGGAGGCCTTGCCCATTTGGTACGGGTCCGGCGGCAACGGGAAGACGACCACGGCCCAGGCCCTGCGCCACGTGTTCGGCGACTACGCGCGCCGGGCGGCTCCCGATTTGCTCATTCAGAAGTCCCATCGGGAACACCCCACGGAAATCGCCGACCTCGCCGGGGCCCGGTTCATCCTCAGCGTGGAATCGGGCGATGGCAAACGGCTGGCGGAGAAACTCGTGAAGGAGCTGAGCGGGGGCGACACCAAGAAAGCGCGGTTCATGAACTGCGACTTCTTTGAGTTCGAGCAGACATTCAGCATCGTGTTGCTCACCAACCACAAGCCCGCCATCAGCGGCGGCGACGAGGGCATCTGGCGGCGCGTGCGGCTTGTGCCGTGGACCGTCGCGATTGACCCCGCCCAGCAACGCCCGCAGAGCGAGGTCTTGGCGGACCTCAAGGCGGAAGGCTCCGGCATCCTGCGCTGGTGTTTGCACGGCCTCGCGGACTGGTGGCGCGACCCCAACTGGATTGCCCCCGACGTGGCCGGCGCGACCGCGGACTACCGTGCGGACTCCGATTGGCTCGCCGCGTTCATCGAGGACTGCCTGGAAATCATTCCAAGCGGACGCGTCAGCCTTCCCAGCCTGTACCAAGCCTATTGCGAATGGTGCGCCGAAGAAGGCCGCGACCCCGTCAAACAGAGGACGCTCAGCCGGCGTTTGAGAGAGCGCGGGTTCGCGCAGACTCGCGAATACGTGGAGAAAGCGGAGGGCAGAAGCATGTACGAAAGGGCGTGGCGTGGCGTACGGCTTCGGGGATGACAGAGGATGACAGTCTTTCCGGCCGCTTTCTATAAATATTTTTTTTGGATACCGCCTGGATAAATTGTCATCCTTTGTCATCCCCTACTCTTTAATCCGTAGTTCCGGCCTGAAGGTTGGGTGTAAGTTGTTATAACACATGGACTTGGAGTGTCTAGGAAATGCATGGTTCATGGGAACAGCTCATGCAAAAAGCGCTTGACGTCGAGTGGTGGGAGAAAGACGCGCCGGAGGCGCGATAGCGAGTAGCGTGGGGCAAGCGAAGCGCAGCCCCACGTAAGAGGCTCCCTACGAGTCGGTCCTGAAGGGACCGAAGCGGCCACCGCCCCGTTGTTC
>PUOI01000164.1 GCA_003552765.1 Candidatus Hydrogenedentota bacterium
CATGTACGGGAAGTTGAGCGCGACGTTGCGCAACGTGGGCGTCTTGAAGCGGTGACGATCGTACTCATCCTCCGTAACATTGTAACGGCCATAATCGGCGTCGGTGATTTCTTGATCGCGATCGCCGAAGTAGTCGCCGCGCAGACCCATGAGTTCGAAGGATTGGCCGCCGATGTTCACGCCGACGTGACACATGGCGCACGAATGCGCCTTGAACAACTCGTAGCCCCGGACCTGTTCCGCGGTCAATGCGTCCTCGTCCCCCTTGAGGTAGTCATCGAAAGGCGACGGTGTGATGAGCGTGCGCTCGAAGGTCGCTATGGCGTCCTCGAAGTTATCGGCGCTGTAGCCATCGGGATAAACCGCCTCGAACTCCTCGGTGAATGCCTCGTCTTCAGCGAGTTTCTCCGCTGCTTGCTCCCAAGTCGAGTCCATTTCGGCGGGGTCCGTCACGGGACCGCCGGCTTGTTCTTCCAGGGTCGCCGCGCGGCCATCCCAGAATTGCTTGATGTTGAAGCCCGCATTGAATACCGTGGGCGAGTTCACCGGCACGCGCTGATCGTCGATGCCGATGGATACCGGCAACTGGTCGGTGCCGCCCGTCGCCAAGTCGTGGCAGGTCGCGCACGACACGGTGTTGTTGCGGGACAGGCGCACATCGTGAAACAGCTTGTCGCCCAGCTCAGCCTTGGCCATGTCCTGGCCGTGTTCCTCGGGAAGCGGTTGCAGCGTCTGCTGCATCACTTCAAGCGGATTCCCCGGCGTCGCGTAATGCTCCACACGTTCCCGGTAAATCCACTCCATGAGCGTGTCCTTGTCGCTTTGGGTAAGAGTATGGTTCCAGTGCAATACTAGGTATTCCGTCGGCGGCATGCCCCCATACTGAGCGGAGTATTCCACCTTCGCCAGCGCAATCTCGGGAATGGGGCCGGATGTCTCAAACTCGCGAATCAAATCGAGATTCTTCCGTCCTTCCTCGATATCGGCCTCGACCATGCCTCTGGCAATCGGCAACGCGGCGTACCATGGCCTCTGCCCCTCGGTGGAATGGCACTGGGTGCATTTGTTCTCCAGAATCGCCACCACGTCGGCTTCAAGCGGGTCATCCGTCTCGTATTCGGCCAAAGGACTGTCCGGCAATGCGATCACCAGATTCGATATGGGGAACGCGAACACTACCACGATCACAATGATTACAACGGCAAACACTTTTCTATTCATAGGATAAGCTCCTCCCAACCTTCACTTGCCCGGTCCGACCACCGGCACGGGCAAGCGACATTCTACGCAAAACTGGCTTCATCCGCAACCGCGCTTTGCGCATACCCTTTTGGGAGCCGGATGGATACGTGCGGCCTTACGACGCTCCTTCGTGTTCAACCGGCAAATGCGCCTGCCGTTGCCATTCGATGTAGGATCCGTCGTAAACGGCGGGGCTGAAACCGAGATAGCGCAGCGTGAAGTACGAGTGGGCGGCTTGGCCGCCGGTCCGGCAATAGGTAACGATGCGAGGCTGAACAGCCTCCTCCAGGCCGTACAATTCGCGCAACGCTTCAGGATCGCGGAGTACGGGCTCCTCCGGACTCACCAAGGTGTCTTGCCAGAACACGTTAACCGCGCCGGGGATGTGGCCGGGCCTTTCGATAGCCTCTCCGGGTTCGGCGCCCTTGTATTCCGCGGGCGGCCGGGCGTCCACAAGCAGATAGTCCTCATGGCTGTTTTCGTTGGCCCACACGATATCCTGCATCATGGTCACGCCAATGACGAACGGCTGAAGGGAGATATCCAGGGTTGCCCCCTCCTCCGCGGGAACGGGTTCGCCGGATACGGGATACCCCTCGCGCTCCCATAGGGGCCAATGCCCGTCCATCAGGGCCGCGTTGTCCGCGGCGCCAAGATAGTCCAACGCCATGTAGGCGCGGGCCGCCTGCACACCGCCCTCTTCGTCGTAGAAAACCACGGCGCCATCCGCTGTTATCCCCACGTTCTCGAAAGTCGCCGCGAGTTCCTTTGCGGGAGGAAGCATGCCGGGGATGCCGTCCCGTTCTTGGTTCACGGCCTCCCATGGCAAAAATCGCGCGCCGGGCACATGGGCTTCTTGGTATTGCGCGGGGTCTTCCGCGACGTGGACAATGACCAGATCCTCATCCCCGATCCGCTCCGCCACCCATTCGGGGGAGCGCAGCATGTCCGGACGCGGCTGGATCTTTTCGCCGCCCGCAACGAGGGCCGGCGCCATCCCTCCAGCGAGAAGCAATAGAAGAACGAAGTATCGCATGGTCCAACACCTCCACGGTTCAGCGTCCCTTCAGACGCCGCTACAAACGGTAAAAGAATTGAGCCAGACGGCGGACGGTGGACGATTTCATGCGGTTCATCATCCAGTTCTCGGACACGCGCTTGTTGAGAAACGACATCGTGGGGAACGAGTGCTGCAACAGCATGATTCGGTACATGGGGATGCGCTGTTGAATGGCCAGCGCCCATTCGTTGATCATCTCCCCGCTGCCCTCCCCCACCACCGTCGCCGCGTGTATGCGCCCGCCGGGACTGACATGCACCTTCACGAAACCCCGGCCCAGATTCTCGGCGATGGCGGCGCCGTAATCCTCATGCCGTACAACCACCGTCTCGTAGCGCACACCCCGCTCTTTCAGCTCGGATTCGCGCGGCCCCACATGAGAAAACTGGGGCTCGGTGAAGACCGTCCACGGAACCACGTAGGATTGATAATCACGTTTCATCGGCCAGAACATCATGGCGTTCATGAGCGCGAGCATCCCTTGGTGCATGGCGGAATGCGACAATTGGGCGTAGCCGTTGCAGTCGCCGGCGGCGAATATGTGCTTCTGGCTCGTCTGTAAGTACTTGTTGACCTCGATGCCCTTGTCCGAGTAGCGAATGCCCGCCGCGTCGAGATTCATGGGGCCGAAATTCATCCGCCGGCCCGTCGCGGACAGCACTTCGTCGGCGTGAATGGCGCCGTCTTCCTTGGTGTGTAGCGTCACGCCCCCGTCGGCGCGCTCAATTCGAGTCATGGTGCGTTTTCGCCGCAGCTCGATGCCTTCACTGGCGAAAGCCTCTTCAAGCAGCCCCGCACCCTCTTGGTCTTCGCGCCACAGCAGCCCTTTGCCCCGCTTCACCATGGTAACCTGACACCCAAGCCGTGAGAACGCCTGCGCCATTTCACACGCAATGGCGCCGCTGCCGATGACGATAAGGGATTCCGGAACCTTCTCCAGATTGAACATGGTGTCGTTCGTCAGCGGTTGGACGGTTTCAATGCCTTCGATGGGCGGCAAGGCCGGGCGGGTCCCCGCGCAAATGAAGATGCCCTTGGCGGTGACGCGCCGCTCGCCCACCGCCAAGGTATGAGAGTCCACGAAAGAGGCCTTGCCCTCCCCAAGGATCAGCTCCACCTTCTTGAACATGGACGTGGTCTTCTGGTCGTTGATGTACTTGAGGTGGCTGTGTATGCGGGGGAACGTGTCTTGAACCGCGGGTTCGGCCAAGGGAGTCAGCCCATACTCCTCGAACTTCGTCGTCAAGTGCCGCACCTTGGCGGAGCGTAACAGGGCCTTACTGGGGATGCAGCCCACGTTCATGCATTCGCCGCCCAGCTTGTGCGCCTCGACGCCGCACACCTTGAGTCCCATTTCGGCCGCCATCACGGAAACCGCCATGCCGGCCGGCCCCAGGCCTATTACGGCGAGATCATAGTCATATTTCATCGGTACTCACCCTCTCTTACCTGTACGCTTTCGTAAAACGAACTGGATATCGGATTTATTCGCGCCAATCATGGCTGGCCGAGACTCCGCCTTCTGGAATATGAAGAAGGGCCTGTGTATTGCGCGGGTTCTCTTGCGCAAAACACAGGCCTCTTGTTCGTGCATCATTTCGAGTGTGGGACGGGGGATACGGAGGATCCCCCTTCATGCCCCAGCGGCTCGCATCACTCCGTGTAAACGACGACTTCGTTTCCTTCGTGCAGAATCGGGGCGTTCCCCTGCTCCCAATCGTTCCATTCAAAGAGGTCGCTCAAGGCCACACCGTAACGGCGCGCGATGGTCGTGGGATTCTGGCCGCTCGACACCACATGGATGACCCGCTCGCCATTCCGGTTGTCCAGGCCCTCGGCTTCGGCCTCAACCCGCGCCAGCAACTCCTCGTTCATGTCCTCGTGATTCATCCGGACAACGAGTTCGTCTCCTATGCCGATGGTGGATTGCCGGCTAAGGTCGTTCCACTCCATGAAGTCATCCAGCGAGACATTATACTGGGCGGCGATAGCCGACGGGGTGTCGCCCCCCTCCACGGTGTGAATCAGTTCCTGAATGCGGCCGCTTCCACTCCCGCCGCCGCTGCTTCCGGAACCGCTGGCGCCGCGGATGGCGAGTTCATCGCCCGGCCGGATGACTGAGTTTTGCCCGAGGCCGTTCCACTCAAGTAGCTCATTGACCGCCACATCGTAGCGCGCGGCGATGGCGCCAGGGCTTTCTCCGCTCTCCACCACATGAATCCGCTCACCTTCTCCCGGAGCGGACACCTGCAAGACTTCGCCCACGGTGATGCGGTCGTTCCGTCCCATGTTGTTCCACTGCTGCAAGTCGGTAATCGGCACGCCTTCCCGCTGCGCGATTTCGTACAACGTATCGCCGCGCCGCACGCGGTAGGTGCGGGCGTCTCCGCCGCCTCCAGCGCTCGCCACGGCCACATCGCCCGCGCCGGGAATGGACAGCTCTTGACCTATATGCACCTGATCGGCATTCTGGAGGCTGTTGACCGCCATCAGCTCTTGCGTGGACACGCTATACTGTTGCGCAATTTGGGATAGGGTTTCGCCCCGGCGCACTTCGTGATGGCCGTCGCCGCCGCTCGCCGTGGTCACGGTTCCGGCCCCGGGCACGGCCAGCCGCTGGCCAACCCGCACGTTGTCGGCGTTTTGCATATTGTTCATGGCGGCCAGCTCTTGCGTGGACACGCCGTGCTGTTGCGCAATCTGCGACAGCGTCTCGCCCCGGCGCACCTCGTGCCGGCCTCCGGACGAACCGCCGGACGAAGCCGAGGCCAATTCGGTCGTGGGAGCGGGCGCTTGGTGAGGCTCAAGCTCATTCACCGCAAGCTCAACGCGCTCGTGCTCTTCCGCGGGCACCCTCACCTCGAAAAGACCGGATGGCGGCGTGGCCTCGCGCAGCAAATCCGGATTAAGGTCCTTCAGGACGCCTTCCTCCAAACCGGCCTCGCGTTCCAGGTCGGCCAAGGCGTAGCTTCCCTCAACCGCAATCCGCTCCTTCGGAATGGGATCCTGCGGATTGCGCTCAAATCCGTAGCGCTCGGGGTTACTCGCGACAATAATGGTGGCGAGCAGCCGCGGATAAAATTTCTTCGTTTCCCGCCGGATGCGGTTGGAGGCCGGGGGCGTTTCAATAAGGCTCCACAGATCGCGATCGCCATCGTTCATCTCGATGGCCTGCATCATGCCGCCCTCGCCCATGTTGTAGGCCGAGACGGCCAAGGCCCATTCCCCGTCGAACATCTCATAGAGATAGGTAAGGTAATCGATGGCCGCGTGGGTGGACTTCTGCCAATTGAAGCGCTCATCCAGATAGCTGCTCCGCCGCAGGTCGAACCGGTCGCCGGTCGCCCGCATGAACTGCCACATGCCGCTGGCCCCCGCCGGCGACACGGCGCGTGGCCAGAACTGGCTTTCCACCATCGCGAGCCAGGCCAGTTCCGTGGGCAGACCAGCCTTGGCGAATTCATTCTTGATGTACGGCATGTAGCGCGCGCTTCGGTCCAGGCCGCGCTGAAAACCCCTTGGATAGAGATTCTGGATCTCGTCGATCTCGTCTAGCACGGGTTGCGGCAGCGGGAATGGAATATCCAGATCGCCCAGCGGCTCCCGCTGGTACGCCTCGCGGATGATGCGCTGTTCTTCCTCGCGCCTGCGGTGTATATCGCTCTCGCCGGTGGCTTCCTCAAGGATTCGCTCGAATTCGCCGCGCAGATTGTAGAACATCGAGGGCTGGATATCGGCTTGGCTGAGCAGTTCGAGCATCGCGGTGTAATTGATGTAGGCTGTATCGTAGTCCCCGTCCTCCTGCGCCCTATTCGCAGTCTCAAATGCCTGCTCGGCATCCATTAGAAGCTCTTTGACGGAGCGAACCTCCACGGGCTCCAAATCTCGAGACCCAACCTCGGCCTGGGGCAGTGGATCGAACTGATGGACATCGCTCTGGTGGGCACAACCCACGACGGCCACAATGACGAATGCGGCGGCTACCTGCCATACGAACGGATGTGGTTTACTCACAGGACGATAGTCTCCCTTCTGCAAGTGCTTCCCCATTACCCCATTGAAAGACGGAATACAGCAAACTAGAGAATGGTATCGGAGTATAATATAGGCCAACACCTTGTATGTCAAGTCTCTGTCGCCCAACATGCGGTGTAGCGCCAGGCTTGGGAACCGGATGTTGCCGAAGCAAACCGGAGAAGCGGTTATTCGCGCGCTGCATTCCCTGTCCCGGTAACCAGAGGCGGCGCGATTCCGCGCAGGATACCATCCCCCTCCCGTTCAGTCAAATAGCCCAAGCCTCCCAATCGCCCGTTAAGGCGGTATGCCGGGCGTTTACCTCCGCTTTGCTCCCCTCCCCACTTTCAGGGCAAACATGGGTTTACTCGATGCAGCCATTGGGCAGAACAAAAATCCCCCTTGGGAAAGCATCGAGGGGGATAGTGTTTCGTGGAGCAGCGTCCTCATCCGGCGATTGCGGAGCGGGCCGCTCACGTGAGCAGATTCTGGTCCAACGGCCGTGGTTCCGGCGCGTTCTTGGTCACAAGTCCGGGGCCCGGCCTTGGGAGTTGGTCTTTACGGCGAACATGGAGGTGTTTTCCGTCTCTTCCCGGAAGACCCATCCCGCCGCGATGTATCCGCCGTCCTCCGGTTCGCCGCACCGCGTTGGCGCTGGCTTACCCCGGCGCCGTCGAAGAAGGCTTCCCATTCGAGGGCGCCAGCGCCCATAGAACCGCGGCGATCTTCCTGTTGAGCATGGTTGATTCTCCCCTCAAACTTCCTAGTCTCAGCGCAAGGCGCCCGAACGCCGCTTGTTGAGATTGCGCGCCGTTCCGCGCTGCGCTATGCTATACAACATGAATCCGGATTCGTCACCACTCGCCGCCTTGTTTCCCGAGGTGCGCCGCCGCATTCTCGAGACGCTGATGCGGGAACCGAACCGCTGGTGGTATCTCAGCGACCTGGCGTCCCATCTCGGGCTTCGGCCGTCGAGCCTGCAGC
>PUOI01000338.1 GCA_003552765.1 Candidatus Hydrogenedentota bacterium
ACGTTCCCGCCGTTTGCCGGGGCGCGTTTTGGGCGTGGTGGTGGAGTGATGCAAAAAAGGCCCGGCCCAAGTGGCGTAAGCCGATTGGACCGGGCCGTGATTCGCGGCAAGCTTGCTTGCGCCGCCTTTACGGGATGGAGAACCGCGTTACTCGGCGGCGTGGAACTGGATTACGGACGCGTTGCAGAAACCCTCTTCCGGGGTTACATAGCGGACATATTGAAACGCCGTATCGTTGTCCACATTCGCCGTCGTGATCTCGCCCTCCGGCGGTTCGGACGTGATGGTGTACAGCTCTTCGGCGCCGCTGAAATCGGCGTTGTCCGCGCCCTCGAAGCGGCCGCCCACCATGCGATCCGCAAAGTCCTCACGAGGCGCATAGGATACCGCGCCAATCACTTCGGCTTCGCCCAGGTCGAGGCCGACCCAAGCGTCATCGCCGTACCCATCGGGGGCATCGAAGAACGTGTTGAAGTTGCCGTCGAACACGTTCTCTTTCGTGTTGCCCTCGCCGGCCCAGGAGCCTTCCGTTCCGATGATTTCGCCCTCGAGACCGGCATCCACTTCGATTTCTTCAACCTCGACTTCCTGGATTGCCTCGTCTTCGCGGCCCACGGACCAGAGGATGCCCCGGCTCAGCATGTCCAGAAAGACGGGGTGCTCCATGGTTTCGTTGTGATGGCCGATGCTCGTGCCGAAATTGCGGAGTCCTTCGTACCGGTTGATCCAGATCACCGGATGGTATTCCTCGTCCGTGCCTTCGGCGTGGGCCAGCGGCGTGGTGTCTTCAAACACATCCACGATCCAATAGAGTTCGCCGTGCGGGGTTTCCCAAGGCAGGGGCATATCGGCGATGATGGGGTGATCCGGCCCTACTTCAAGGAAATCGCCGCGGCGGGCGTGTTCCACGGTGAAGGGCACGTGCTCTTGGTGCTCGAAGGAACTCACGCCGATGAATCGGTGCCACTCCTCGGCGTCATCGTGAAAACGGTAGGAGTGCAGCGTCCCGTGGACGAAGACGGCGGGGATGTCGTTTTCCACATGGGGGGTGATGATATGCTCAACCACCCAGCCTTCGCCGCCTTCGACGTTGGCCGCCCAGCACTTGTTGTACATGACAACGTCGTAGCCTTCGATCCACGCGGGATCCTCGAAGAACTCGATCTCCAGCGCCTCGACTTCTCCGTCATAGTAGAAGGTGTCGACCTCGACGTCGAGCCGTTCCGTAATGCCCTCGCTGAGAATGTGTTGTTGCTCTTCGTAATCGTGCCAGCCGCCGCCGGTCACCTGAAGCAGTTGAATGGGGTCTTCCTCAGCTTGGACAGCGGGTACCGCCATCAACGCGGCCATCGCAAACACCGTTGCGCTCAACATGGTCCTGCTCATGAGTTTCTCCTTTTCGTTTTGTTCCCACGTTCACTTTGCCATTATCCGTCGGCGCTGGCCCCCTTCGGGCATTCTCTCTCTTAATGCCTTGGGCCAACGCACTATGAATGGGCCCTTTTGTGAGCCTCGTTCAGGGTAAACAAACAGGCGTTGCCTGTCAACTTTCGCGGAGCGCATCGCGCCGCGGCTTTCCCATGCCAGACTCGCCGGGTTAGCGGATGTTTTGCCCCATGTAGCGCGTGGCGTTCTCAATAATTCGCATGGGGTATTCGTCCTTGAACTTGGGATAGGTCTCGTGTCCTGGCCTGAAGTAGAAGACCTGTCCCTCGCCAAGGTTCCACAGCACGCCGCTGCGGAAATACTCGCCTTGCGAGAAGTGCTCGTCGAAAATGAGGGCGTCTGGTTCCGGGATGCCGAACAGCTCGTCGTACATCTCTGACTCGGAAATCTCGAAGGATTCCGGGATGCCTTCCGCGATGGGATGCTCTGGCATGACCGTATCCATCCGGCTGGGTTCGGCATCCGCGCGGACCCCGCCCAGACCGCCGTTGGGCAGCGTGATGCGCAAGACCTGTTCGCCGTCTTCCTCGGTCAGCTCCCATGAGGGTTCGACGTGATGCGGCCCGTCCAACTCGATGCGGGGCGTGTTGTCCAATTCGTCCGCCACGTCCGCGAGCGCCTGTTCCTGCGCAATCAGGCCGATGGCTTCGACGAAGGGCCGGGCGAAGTGCGAGGAGTGAATCGCCAAGAAGGCGAAATCACCGGCCTGTATCCGTTCGGCGATTTCACGCGCCTTTTCTTGGGGCACATCGCCGTGCCGCACGTGGCCCCACCACAACAGCACGTCGCAGTTATCCAGGACATCGTCTCCCAAACCCATGTCTTCGTCGTCGATGCCCACGGATTGGACCTCGAAATCGTCATGTTGGGCGAGTTGTTCGGCAATGTAGTCGCCGAGATAGCCGTCATCGTAGGCTTGACGCTGTTCTTCCTGGCGCTCGTCCCACACCACGACTTGGATGGTCTCCGCCCAGGCGGAGGACATGCCCACAATCAAGGTGGCGCACGCGGTTGCTACTAGCCGTTTCATGATGCGCATAAATGTTTCTTCCTTTCCTTCGTGTCTCTTCGGTTTGTTTCGGCCGGAGGCTCGGAATGCCGCCGGCCGTGCGAACTAACGTGATTTCAGGATTGTCTGTGTAGAAGCCCCAATAGCAAGGGCGGGGAACGTATCCCCCGCCCATGATAGCAAAGCCCGGCTCAATTACTCTTCGTCAAGGCGGTCCGCCGCCCAGAGCAGCCCCCTGGTCACCAGGTCCAGGTATTCGGGCGCTTCCATGGTGACATTGTGATGGCCGATGGTCGTCGCAAACACGCGGACCCCTTCATATTCGTTGGTCCACACATTGACGTGGTGTTCGCCCGAGTCCTCCCCATACGAATGTGCGCACGGGGTGGCGGTGGGCATCATCTCTTCGATTTCATAGAGTTCGCCTTCCGGCGTTTCCCAGCCATCCGGGAACCCTTGCATCACCGGGTGATCGGGTTCCAGCACCTCCACCACGAACGGCATGTGGCTCTGATGGCGATCGGAGCGCGCGCCTAGGAAATCCCACCAGATGGGGTTTTCTTCCTGGAAACTGTAACTGTGCATGGTGGCGTGCAACGCGACCGCCGGAACGCCATGCTCCACGTGACTGTTCACGATACGCTCCACATACTCGGCATCGGTCACGCCGGAGTAACAGATGTTGTAGAGCACCAGGTCCCATGGTTCGGCCCAATCGGGATCCTCATGGCGCGAGATCTTGGCCGACGCATCCAGTCCGCCCTCGAAATCGATGGTGAACTCGACATTGGCCCGTTCGCTGATCCCTTCGGAGAGGATGTCCTTTTGGGCTTCGTAGTCATGCCAGCCGCCGCCCGTGATGAGCAAGACATTGAGCGGCTCTTCGTCCTCCGCGGCCGCATGGAGGCCCGCGAAGGCAAATACCGCGGCCAACGCCAACATTCCGCCACGTACGATACACTGTCTCATTCGGTATTCCTTTCGTGTTCGGTGTCGCCTTCAAATCTCCGCGGCCGCAACCCTGCGTGGCCGTGGAACAACCGTTAACCTTCTAAACACGGGCAGGTCCCTATGTTATGCCCAAGAAGGCTAAACCGGAGTGTAGCACAAAAGCCCCCCTGTCATCGCGGCAAGACTTCGGGCGCTTCCCGGATGCGTTCCAGCAGCTCCTTCATCTCCTCGAGTTTGTCCGGATACTCTTCGGAAAGGTCGTTCGTTTCGCCGGGATCGTCGTCCAAATTAAACAAATAGGCTCCTTCTGTCAACTGCGGCGAACTCAGGGCGGTGTCTCCCAGACTATGCCGGTTGTGGGCCCATCCAGCCCGTCCACCGGGTTCGATGTACTTCCACGGCCCCTTGCGCAACCCCAAGCCGTCGTTGGATTGCTGGACCAGGTATTCGCGGCCGGTGCCGGAGCGGCCCAGTAGCGCGGGCAGCAGATTCCGGCTGTCCGGTCCGGCGTCCTCGGGCAGGTCCACGCCAGTGAGGGCGGCCAAGGTGGCCAAGAGATCCACCTGGCTGAACAGGGCGCTGGACACGCCTGGCTCTATTTCGCCCGGCCAGTACGCGATAAAGGGCATGCGCGTACCGCCTTCAAAGGCTTGGTATTTCCCGCCTCGGTAGGGACCGCTGGGCCGGTGGCCTTCATGGTGTTCCAGCGCGCCATCCTCGTAGCCGTCGAAGAACACGGGACCGTTGTCGCTCGTGAAGATGACCAGCGTTTCCTCCCGCAGGTCCAACTCGTCGAGTTTCTCCATGACTTGGCCAACCACCCAGTCCAGCTCGACGACGGCGTCACCACGCAATCCCGTTTCGCTTTCTCCCACGAACTTTTCGTGAGGCGCGCGGGGCACGTGATTCTCGTGCATGGAGAGATACAGGAAAAAGGGACCGTCTTGCTCGGCCTCGATAAAGTCCCGCGCCCGTTCCGCCAGCACCAAGGCCATGTCTTCGTCGTCCCACCACGCGGACTGACCGCCGTCCATGTAGCCTATGCGGCTGATGTTGGCGACAATCGTCCCGGAGTGTTGATCGTCGGCGGGATAGCGGAGCTTTTCGGGATGGCTGTGGCCGGTGGGCAGGCCGCCAATGGGTTCGTCGTAACTTATGCGAAGGGGATCGTCCTCCTCGCTCAGCCCGTAGACCTCGTGTCCCTTGACGTACACACAGGGGACGCGGTCGTTCGTGGCGGGGATGATAAACGATTCGTCAAAGCCAACCTCCAACGGCCCCGGCTTTATCGTTTCGTTCCAGTCTACATCGCCATCCCCCAACCCCAAATGCCATTTGCCGACGATGGACGTCGTGTAGCCCGCTTGTTGAAGCAAGGCGGGCATCGTGGGACTGCCGGGCTCGACAACCAGACTGGCGTCACCCGGAAGAACGGTGGCCCCAGGTTGCCGGAAGGCGTAGGAGCCCGTCAGCAGCGAATACCGGCTGGGCGTACACGTGGCGGCGGTGCAATACGCATCCGTGAAGCGCAGGCCGTTCTCCGCCAGCTTATCGAGTTCGGGCGTCTGGATGAGTTCCGCGCCATACGAACTCAGGTCGCCATAGCCCACGTCGTCGGCGTAGATGAGAACAATGTTGGGACGTTTTGCTTCCGCCGAAACCGCCGTCTTCGGCAATGCCGCCGCGGCCAACAGCGCCGCCGCCCCCGCCCCCATCTGCTTGATGAAATCCCGCCGGCTTAGCATGGCCCATCTCCCTATACGTTCGTTGAATTCCAACTCCCGGCGAGCTGTCCCCCCGGCCGCCGTTTCCTAACCTTCGGAGCGCGCGATACAGTCCGGCAAAGATTAGATCTGATATGGGAACCCGTCCATACCAAGTCCCTCGTCCAGCATAAATGCCGGGAGCAGTCCGTGATTGACTAGCTGGGACGTAACCGTTCTTTCGGATACCCCAAAGTGATCCGCCGCATTCTCGATTGAATCTTCGGAGAAATCATTATCTAGCCACTCGGTTAGCGTATCTATCGGACACAAGAACTCCGCGGCGAAGGCGCGCTGCCACTTCTGGCGAACGGTCTTGGTGTCCGTTGCGGGTAACCAACTGTCGTCACAACCGAATAGCAAATGATCGCAAATGAGGCGTGCAAGCTCGAAACGCCGCCCTGCTGGATTGCGCTTGCGGAGCACAAACTTGACCTGACTTCCCTGCGTGCGAATGGCTACCCCCAGGGGCATGCGCTCGCTGCATGGATTCTCACCAAACGCTTGATCTGGCGTCAGCTCGGCCATAGCGGATAATTCGGGATCGGGAATGGCTTGACCATTCAGCCCCATGGCCTTACGAACGGCGCGGGCAAGTTCATGCCCTCGTACCCATGGCGGCCGATCGCGGTAACGGCCGGTGGGATCCTCGATCTCTGGAATCGAAAACTTGCCGGGCATGCCTTCCATTTCCGCGGCGTGCTTGATATGGTCTAACCGCGCAATGGGATCGCCGGATGCGCACGCGGATGCAATCTCGTCCGGCGCCGAGTTCCCAATCGACTCCCGCAATTCCACAAAGCGCTCTACGACTCCCGAGTCAATTTCATCCGGATCGAACCCAAGCATCGCTTCCATGCGCCGGAAGTCCTTAAGTGCAGGATCGGCTCGCTCTTCTTCTATTTCTGTCCAAACATCCCTCAGTTCGGATTGACTTAGACCAACCGCCTCCAGGCGGTTCAGCACCAAGTCCATGAAATCATCAACGGCATCGGCAAAACACTTGAGCCGGATAATTCCACCCGTATCGGCCAAGTAGCGGACCGGCTGCTCGCTGTCGTCACGTGTGGGAACGCTCCAGATCTGCAGGTTTTCGCCATCCGGCGCTAAAACAATCCGGGGCCACAGGAATCCAAACCCGGCCGCCGTCATCTCATGGGCCATGCGCCACGAGGTTGAAGGCTTAATACCAATGGGGGGCAAGGGTTCGTACATTAGGCGCCACCAGGCCGCGGCGAACCATTGGGCAAGCGGATAAGCAGAAACCCGGGTGGTTTGCTTGACCGACTGAGACCAGCCATCTTCGTTTCGCGTGAGCGAACGCTGCCCAATCAGAATTCTAAGAGGTCCTGTGGTCTTGCAGATCTCCGGCCAATCGTGCTCCGCGTCTTCCCAAGCATCCACCAAGAACCGAATAGTCATTGCGAATTCCAGAATTCAATAACGGCTGAAGCAATAGCGTCATTCCTATCCAAGGGATAGCCGTGATACGTACCTTGCGCCTCATTGTCCAGACGCGCTTCGAGCACAATCCCGTCCGCAACGGCCCATACAATACGGGGCCATCCGCCGGCTTCTTGGACACTGATGCAACCCTTTTGTATACCTTTCTTTAGGAGGTCCTGCGCTTCCGAACGTGAAAAAATGCCCGTGGGGTCACAAAGGGATTTGTTCGGGCGAGGGTGGCTTGGCGGCGTTAGACCAAAATCGCCTGGATTCCGCTTATGGCCGGGATTGCCGACGTAGCGCGCCGCGCGGGCAAGGCTCTCCAACCGATCTTTCTCGTTGGGATCCTGTTCCAAGGGACGAATCCGTCTGTTCTGATTATGATTTCTGCGAGGCTTCATGACAGCGAACCAAGAACACTTGGGACCCAAGGCTTCCTGCAACAATGCGCATAGCCGTGTCGTCCACAGCATTAGGGCTGATTGAGTATGAGAGGACAACGTAGCACACTCCAGCTTCGGGCTTCCACTTCTTGAGCGCCTGACACGAATGAGCGCCCAAGCTTACAGCTTAAGCGCTCTTAAGACCTTTACGAGAGGCGATATTGTTGGAGGGACCCCTTGTCCGGCGGTAACGCGCGGACAGGACGC
>PUOI01000135.1 GCA_003552765.1 Candidatus Hydrogenedentota bacterium
CGCCCAAGCTCGCGAAGCTGGCGTAAACGCCGCCCGTGGTGGGATCCGTGAGCACGCTGATGTACGGCACGTGAGCCTCGTTCAGTTCACGTACGGCGTCGGCCGTTTTCGCCATCTGCATCAGGCTCAGGATGCCCTCTTGCATGCGGGCGCCGCCCGAGGCCGCAAAGGCGACCAAGGGGGTTCGATGATGAACCGCGTCGCGTGCCGCGCGGCAAAATTTCTCGCCCACGGCCGAGCCCATGCTGCCCCCCATGAAGAAGGGATCCATGGCGGCGATAACGGCGGGGTTGCCCTCAATGGCGCACCGCCCCGTGACCAGGGCTTCCTTGATTTCGTGGGTGCTCTTCGCCTTCTCGACTTTCTGTTGGTAGGTCATGCTGCCTACCGTGAACTCAAGGGGATCCACCGTCTCAATGCTGGTGTGGGTTTCCTCGAAAGACTCCTCGTCGGCGACCAATTCGATACGGCGCCGGGCGCTGATGCGGTAATGGTGTTGGCACGTGGGGCAAACGTGGAGATTCTGTTCGACCTCGTTGCGGTAGACGGCTTGTTTGCATCCCGGGCACTTGATCCAGATGCCGTCCGGGACCGTGCTTTTCCTGCCGATGACCGAGACAAAACGGCGGCGATTGAGAAAGGGCATGGCTGGCCTCGTTGGGTTGGCGGTTGGCCGTGGCCGGGATGGGCGGCTGTTAGGGCGCCGCGTCCGTGGCCCCGGCGGTCTCGTTGTCGTAATTATCCCTATAATACAACAAACGCCCGCAATGGTTGCATGCCCGGATCTCTCCGGCCATGACTTCGTTGATGAGCTGGGGCAGCACGTACATATGGCACCCCGAACACACCTCCTCGCGAAGGGGAACCACGGCGGCCCCGGATTTCTTGTTTGCGCGGATACGGCGATAGCGGTGGAGAAGATCCCCATCCACCGCTTCCGCCGCCTTTGCCGCTTCTTGTTCCAGGCGCTGCCGTTCGGTTCGCGCCTCTTCAAGCTCCGCGTCCACTTCGGTGCACTGCTCATCGAGTTTGCGCAATTCGCTATCGATGCGATCGCGATCCTCGCGCAGCCGCTCCTTGGAGGACTCCAGCTCCATCATAAGCTCGAGAACGCGTTCCTCCTTGTGGGCGATCTGTTTCTTGATGTTGTCGATCTCGTGGAGGAGCGCCTGGTATTCCTCGTTCTTTTTGACCGTGTTCAGCTGAGCCTGATACTTGCTTAGCTGGGTCTGCTTCTGCTCAATGTCGCTTTCGCATTCCCGCTGTTCCAACTCGACTTGGCGGTAGTGGGCTTGTTGCGCCTCCAGCTCATCCGCGAGCCGCTTCCGCTGCTCCTCGTACTTGCGTTTCTGCTTGGGAATCTCGGTTTCGCGGCGCTTGCATTCCTCAATACGCAGGTCAAGCTTTTGGAGCTGGAGTAGCTGTTTCAACAAACCGTGCCTCCCAAAGCGCCAATGTTGGAGCTATTCTGTATCAGGGCAGCCGTGATGGACTTCGCAAGCCGCCGTGAACCGGGCGCCCGCTCATCCCTGCCCCCCGTGCGGAACGCGGCTCCAAGGAACAGCATTCCCTCCCAGCCGATCCATGTGCCGGCAAGATGCCGGCGCTACGCATTGGGTTACATCCCCCTTGATCCCCCTTCAAAGGGGGAACGGAGGGGAACAATTCCCCCTGTGAAGGGGGCAGGCCCGCGAGGGCCGGGGGATGTAAATACCTAGCTTGTCCGGCGGCTGGGAACGTACGCCCTACTTGATCCAGGCCATCATCTTTCGAAGCTCTTTACCCACCTGTTCGATGGGATGATTCGCGTCGGCGTCCCGCAATTTCTGGAAATTAGGACATCCCGCGGCGTACTCTTCAAGCCATTCGCGGGCGAATTCGCCATTCTGGATCCGCTCCAAGGCTTCTTTCATCGCCTTGCGCGTTTCGTCGCCGATCACCTTGGGACCCACACTGAGGCCGCCGTATTCCGCCGTGTCGCTCACGGAATAGTTCATGAACTCCAGCCCGCCCCGGTAATAGAGGTCAACAATGAGCTTGAGTTCGTGCATGACCTCGAAGAACGCGATCTCGGGCTGATATCCCGCTTCGACGAGCGTCTCAAATCCAGCCTTGATGAGGGCCGCCGAGCCGCCGCAAAGCACGGTCTGCTCGCCGAAGAGGTCCGTCTCGGTCTCTTCTTGGAACGTGGTCTCCAGAATCCCCGCGCGGGCGCCGCCCAGCCCTGCGCCGTATGCGAGCGCCTTCTTCATGGCCTCGCCCGAGGCGTCCTGGTGAACGGCCACGAGACAAGGCGTGCCGGCGCCGGTTTCGTATTCGTGACGCACGAGATGGCCCGGAGCCTTGGGGGCGATCATGAATACGTCGAGGTCCGCGGGGGGCTCGATGCATTTGAAATGGATGTTGAACCCATGAGCGAACATGATGGCCTTGTTCGGCGTCAAATTGGGGCGGATGGCGTTCTCGAAAACGTCCTTCTGAATGGTGTCCGGCACCAGGAGGGAGATGATGTCGCCGCGCTTGGCCGCCTCGCCGGCGTCGACGACTTCAAACCCCGCGTCCACGGCGTTCTGGTAGTTCTTGTTCGAGGGTTCGGCGCGTTCGGCGACGAGAACCTGAACGCCGCTGTCCCGCAGGTTCATGGCGTGGGCGTGGCCCTGGCTGCCAAAGCCAACCACGCTGACCGTCTTGCCTTGCAGATAGCCGAGGTCGCAATCCTTCTCATAGTAGATCTTAGCCATTGCCGTTGTCCGCTCCTTCTTCCTTGGGCGAGCGGGCGATGGCGATCCGGCCCGTCCGCACCAGTTCTTGAATTCCGAAAGGCCGCATCATGTCGATGAATGCGGTTAGCTTGTCGCTGGCTCCCGTGGCCTCGACCGTAAGGGCGCCCTTGCCCATGTCGACCACCTTGGCCCGGAAGATATTGGCGATCTCAATGATTTCGGTTCGTTGCTGAGGGCTGACTTCCATCTTGAGCATGACGAGTTCGCGCTCGACGAAGTCCTGTTTGGTGAGATCCACCACTTCTATCGTGCTGACCAGTTTGTTGAGCTGATTGATGATTTGCTCAAGGACGCGGTCGTCCCCGCGCGCCACCACCGTCATCCGGGAGACGCTTGGATCCTCGGTCTCGCCCACACAAAGACTGTCAATATTGTAGCCCCGGGCGCTAAACAGACCGGCCACCCGGGACAAGACTCCGAACTGATTTTCAACGAGGACGCTGATTGTATGCCTCATGGTATCTCCGCCTAAGCTGGCTAGGTATGCTGCACGCGCAGCGCTCCAAATACACGTCTAAAGCGAGGAACCGGCCTGGACCCCACGGAAGCTGCGCCAAACAACGCCCAGCCACACCTCAATCAACGGATAAGGACGCTGCTCCAGCGAACAACATCCCCCTTGATCCCCCTTCAAAGGGGGAATTCCCCAATCCAAAGCCGCCACACCGGGTGGGCCGCCGTTCACCCAACAGGTGAACGGATCAATTCCCCCTTTGAAGGGGGTGGCCCGCAGGGCCGGGGGATGTAAACGCCCCGCACATACCGCCTTATGCAGCGATAGGGACTAATCCGATTGATTGACTTCGTTCATGGCGCGTTCGACGCCTTCGTCCAAATAAAGCAGCACGCCGTCCGCGGCCCGTTTTAGGACGCGTTCCAACGTGTCGCGCTCCCCAGGGGTGAATGGCGCCAACACGTGATTGACCAGGCCGGACACATCCTTTTCCTTACCCACGCCTATGCGCAGCCGGGCGAATTCCTGCGACCCCACGTGTTCGATGATGGATCTCAGCCCGTTGTGACCGCCCGCGCTCCCCTTCATGCGCAGCCGCAGCCGGCCAAGGGGCAAGTCCGCGTCGTCCACCACCACGAGCAAGTCGCCCGGACCGTTGGGGGCATTGCGGATGAACGGCGCGACCGCCTGGCCGCTGCGGTTCATGTAAGTAAGCGGCTTCATCAGCACGACCCGCTCCGCCCCGCGGGAGACCTCCGCGAGCACGGCTTGATGCTTTTCCCGGTCCAGGCTGACCCCCAAACGGCTGGCGAGTTCGTCCACGACCAGGAAGCCCGCGTTATGCCGCGTGTTCCGGTAGCGCGGACCAGGGTTTCCCAACCCGGCAATAACTTTCACGGTGGAACCCCACGCAAAAAGCCTTGAGAGCCTTATCCCTCTTCCTCGCCTTCGCCGCTCTCCTCGCCAACGACCTCGGGCTCGGCGGGCCCTTCTTCCTCGGCCTCTTCTTCCTCAACGGTCACGCGCGGCGCCAGCATCGTCACCACGGCCCGCTCGGGTTCGGTAATTAGGGTCACCTTATCGGGCGCCTTGAGATCAGAGACGTGCAAGCTATGCCCAATTTCCAACTCGGTGATGTCGAGTTCCAGATACTCCGGCACGTCCACGGGAAGACATTCCACCTCGACCTCGCGCAACTGATAGTCGAGCACGCCTCCCTCCGTGAGTCCCTTGGCCTTGCCTTCCAAGTGGATGGGCACGTAGGTCACGATCTTGCGGTCTAGGCGGATGCGTTGGAAATCAACGTGCAGCACATC
Source organism: Candidatus Hydrogenedentota bacterium (assembly GCA_003552765.1). Lineage (GTDB taxonomy): Bacteria > Hydrogenedentota > Hydrogenedentia > Hydrogenedentales > SLHB01 > SKRY01. Next base: position 4,554 of record PUOI01000135.1, read on the forward strand.
GTCCCGGAGGGGGTGATGCTGAACCTCGCGCAACATGGCCGGGCCGCCCTTATCCGGGGCGTTTTCCATCTTCAGCTCGACCACGGCGTGCTCGCCGCCCGCTCCGTGGAGCAAGCGAACGAATTCGCGCCCATCCAGCGAGATGCTGACGGCTTCCTGACCTTCGCCGTAAATCACGCCCGGGATGCGGCCCGCGGCCCGTTCCTTGCGGGCGGCCCCTTTCTTGCGGTTCGTGCGCACCCGTGCGTCCAGTGTTTGCAGTTCCATGGGGGATTGCCTCCAAAATGCCATTGAGCGGACGCGCGCGCCTTGCCGCGTCCCACGCCAAAAAAGCGGCCAGAAGCCGCTCACACCACGTTTCTATTTGAACAATATACTGATGGATTCTTCTTCGTGGATGCGCCGGATCGCTTCGCCGATGAGCGGCGCGAAAGGCAACACCCGGATTTTCGGGCTTGCCGCGGCCTCTGGGTTCAGCGGAATGCTGTCGCCAAACAGGACTTCATTCAAGTCCGAGTTGTTGATGCGCTCCACCGCGTCCCCGCTGAGCACTGCATGGGTGGCGCAGGCCATCACGTCCACGGCGCCCTTTTCTTTCAAGGCGTCCGCGGCCCGCACAAGCGTACCCCCTGTATCAATAAGGTCATCGAAGATAATGGCGTGCCGATCTCGGACGTCGCCGATGACGTGCATCACCACCGATTCGTTTTCCTTGGGGCGCCGCTTGTCCACGATGGCCAGCGGCGCCTCAAGCCGGTTGGCCACTTCGCGGGCCCGCTTCACGCTGCCCGTGTCGGGCGAGACCACGACCATGTTCTCCGGCCGTTTGCCCTCACGCTTCAATAGATGATCGACAAAGGTCTTCTCGCTGTTGAGGTGATCCACGGGGATGTCGAAGAACCCCTGGATCTGGCCGCAATGCAAGTCCAGCGTCAACACCCGGTTGGCTCCAGCGGCCACAAGCAGATTCGACACCAGCTTCGCCGTGATGGAAACGCGAGGCTTGTCTTTCCGGTCCTGGCGGGCATATCCGAAGTACGGCAACACCGCCGTGACCCGCTCTGCCGAGGCGCGCCGCGCGGCGTCGATAAGCGTGAGCAACTCAAACAAGTGGTCATTGACCGGCGGCGAGGTGCTGTTGACGATGAACACATCCCGTCCCCGGATGTTCTCGCCGATCTGGACCCGGGTTTCCCCATCGCTGAACGCGCCCACGTACGCCTCGCCCAACGGCACGCCCAAGTGAGCGCAAATGCCTTTCGCCAACGCAACCGAAGCTCGTCCGGAAAAAATCTTCATTTCTTTAGTGTAGGCCACGGTGCTGCGTGCTGAACCCCTCGGTTAGATAAAGAAATGGCTGGGGCGGCAGGATTCGAACCTACGCATGCCGGGACCAAAACCCGGTGCCTTACCACTTGGCTACGCCCCAACTAGTAAACCAACAGCGCCTGGCGCGAGGCAAGCGCGAAGTGTTTGGGAATCATGAGAAGCAGACTTGGCCTGGAAAAAGCACCACACAGGCCAACGTTATTTGAGTATAACAATCGCCCGCGCTTCGGATCAAGCCATTGGTTCCCGTTGATCACGCGCTGCTTCCCTTCGGCCTCTCGTGGCTCTTCGGGTAGGGCGGAAGCGTGCTCAGGCGGGGATCCTCGACGGGGCCGCCCACCGTGAAGTGGTACAGCGACTGAAACCGGCGGCCGGTGACGCCGGCCGTGTCATGAACGGTGTCATCAAAGAACGCGCCGATGCCCGTACCGCGCAGCCCCGCCGCCTCGGCCTCGATGTAGAGTATTTGTCCGAGCAGACCCGTTTCCCAGAACAGGCGGCGGTAATACCAGGGGCCGTGTTGTTGTAGGGGCGCTTCGAATTCCGTGAGCATCCCAAGACTGAAGGCGCCCTCGCCCGCGATATCTTGCGACAAACTCACTCGTGTCGCCAATTCCTCACACACGCCCTGTGCCAATCGGTACAAGGGTACGTCTTCCGGCCGGCCTTCGGCCGGGACCCATTCGAACGCGCCTTCACACGCTTGGCGCAAGCCGTGTTCCCCATCGCCGGATCGGGGAAGGATATACACGCCCGGAAGCAGATGCTCCACGCGGTGGACGAACAGCAACAGGTGAACGCGCGGCGCGTCCGGCAAGGCCTCGACGGGCGGACTTGGATGACCGGGCATGAGCCGCTGGAGCATCGTGTAAAACCGCTCGCGGGAAATGCCGGAAAGCCCGTCCATAGCGACCGCGCTGCGGCGTTGCAGGATGATGGCGCGGGCGCTCAATCCGCATGACTCGGACGCCGTCTCGTGGGACGCCTCCGCCCGGTGAAGAGGCGCCGGTTCCAGCGCCTCCGGCGGTTTCCGGCAGGCTTCCGCCGCCTTGTCAATGAGCCGCCACTGCACGTGCTCCTCGCTCAGGCGGCAGGCCCGGCCCTCCCACTGCCCCTCGGCCACGGCCGCAACCGCCTCGCGCGGCAAGGCCAAGGGAAGCTCGACCTCTTCGCCGCCGGGAACCACGGCCGCGATAAGCACGGGGAGTTCCTGTTCTTCCGGCGGGAAATCGGCCTCGCGATCGACACCCATCAACGCGGCCGCCTCGTCATCGCCCAGACCCCGCAGCCACACGCACCGCCAGCCCAGCATGGCCGCCGCATAACTCAAGGCGCCCAAGGCGTGGCCCGCGTCGTGTTGGCAATAGC
>PUOI01000383.1 GCA_003552765.1 Candidatus Hydrogenedentota bacterium
GAAGACCTTTATGGGCAACGAGGCCACCCTCTCCTTCGAGCTATTGCCTGAGCGGCCGAGTGAACCCGCCGGTCCCGCTTCGCCGCCTTCCCGCGTAGCCCCAGGCAATTTAATCATCGAGCCCTTCGGCGAGTGGCTGGGAATCACGGCGTACTTCTCCCAAGCGGAGTCCCAACGTCCCGAACTATTGATAAATGACGCTCCCGCCGAAGACCTGAGCTTCCGCCGCATTGATCGGGAGACATTTCGGACGGGATACGAGGGTCAGGACGGCCGCGACACGGTGGACATCGGCGTGGACCATCCCCGGATGCCCACGGTGGAAGAGACCTATCACATTGTTCGGGAGGACGAAGAGGAGCGGCTCATTCCATTTGATGGCGGCGAGATTCGCGTTTCCGGAGAGGCGGTCTACGGTGTGCTGTTCCTTCGCATAGAGTTGGAGTCTCTCTCGCCGGGTTCTCCTGAACTGACGCCACGTGACGAGGCGCTCAAGCTAGAGCCGGAAAACATGCCCGTGGCCAATCCGATTGATGTGACGCTTCCAGCGCCAGACGAGTACGACGATGCGGACCGTCTTGGCGTGTACCGGCAAGGGAACGACGGGTGGAGCTACGTAAGCGCCGAACGGGAAGAGGGGGAGTACCGGTTTTCCACGCGTTCGCTGGGATCGTTCATGATAATGGAAGACGACACCCCGCCGGCCATTCGCAACATTGTCATAACCGCCGACGGTCAGAACGCCACGGCGCGGCCCGCCATCACGGCGGAAGTGACCGATGAGGGCAGCGGGATTGACCGCGTCGAGGCCACCGTCGATGGCGAGTGGATCATCATGCGCTATGACCCCGAACTTGATGAGGTCACGTGGGAGCAGGACCACGATTTGCCCGAGGGAAGCCACCAGTTGACGATACGCGCGTATGACCGCGCGGGCAACGTGGAGGAACGAAGCCGTCCCCTCACCGTCCCTGTCACGCCCTGATGTGCGGCAAAAGTATCAAGAACAACCCGGAGGCGGTTTCCGAACTCGCTTTCAAACGGAACCATTTTATTTGGCGCGCCGCGGCGGTGCTGCGTGTGACAGGGTTTTAGCTCACGGCAAGACGCCAAGGCGGAAAAATCAGACGAGATAGTTGCTCGTTAAGGAGCTTTGGAATGAGACGGGGAACCACGTGTCGCGTAGCCGTGTGGGGTGTTGTCGGTATTCTAACGTGCGGCGCCATACTTTTTCTTTCGTTTCCGCACGAAACGCGAAGGCGCGAAGTAACGGAGAGGCTAAGAATCGGGAACACGTTAAACAGCTTATACGTGGGTTGTTTGCTCTACGAGCGCACGCAGGTGTATACCCTTATGATCCAAGAGGTTCAGAGTATGCGTTGTATCATCTATATGAGATACATTCTGACACAGAAGAGTACTTAATGGAGCGGGGGAAAATACCGTTTACCTGGAAGCATGACAAGGAAAAAGTTGCCAATAGTATCGTATCGTACATAAATCCCACGCCCGAAGACGAAATAACGGATTCCACGATAATATTTGCACTAAATGACGAGTTCGGAAAGCCAGGCGTTCATGTGATTTCTTGTGATGCAACTTTAGCGGTAGTGGACCATGACGGGGAGTCGGCGGAGGATCTCGTAGGAGCCGATTTATACGAGTTAACCCAACGGTCAGGCAGCTGATTGCGCGCGCGAACGCCGAGAGTGAAACGTTGACTAGGGTAACGAGGCGGTTCGTTGCGCCGTCGCGGCGTGGAGTGAGCTAAAACCGCGCCTCACGCCACGGTGCGAAGCCGCGAAGAACGATCACTCCGGGTTTAGGAAGGGGACGGTGTAGGCGGCGGAGGGCATGAGGTAGTAGGTTGGGTTGGTGGTGTGGGCGTCTTTCATGGCGTGGCGGGTGAGCATGAGGGCTTCTTGGACGCTTGCGGCGCGGCGGGCTCCGATGCGTTCGACGTCTTCATCCTCAAGGTCGGTTACGATGAACGTGGCGGGGGCTTTCTGAATGGTGGAGAGCGCGGTCTGGCCGTAGATTTCGCCTTCGCGCTGCAGCTCGGCGATGATGGCGGCGGGTGAGCCCAAGCCCAGCCAGCGGGAGAATTGGCTGCCGCCGAGGCCTTCCTCGCATTTCGCCACGAAGACGATGCGGCCGCCGGGTTTGATGGCCTGGTAGGCGTTGAAGAGCGCTTTGTGGCTTTGGACGAAGTTGCGCGTGCCGCCGGAGGAGGCGATGACGAAATCGGCCTGTTCGCTGATTTCGACGCCGAAGAGGTCCATGGCGAAACGCGTGGCCGTGCGGTGCGCAGCGTCCAGTTCACCGGCGAATATCCCCGCGATCTGGCCCTCGCGGTTCATGACGGTGTTGAGGATACCATCCGCGCGCGCCATGCGGGCGCCCTCGGCCATGTCCTCGGCGACAGGGTTGCCGTCGAGCGTGGCGATGCGCACGGCGGGATTGATGCGCCCGGCCTCGCGATCAAGGTTCAGGCTGTGGTTGTGGCTGATGGTTTCGACGGATGCGATGCCGGGGAGGATGGACTTGCGGCCGCCACCGAATCCCGCGTGGTAATGCATGACCACCGTGCCCGTGGCGATGAGGCGGTCGCAATCGCGCGCGTGTTTGTTGATCCACACGGGCGTGCCCCGGCTCGTGGTTCCCAGGTAAACGTGACGTTCCGGGTCCGAGGCCTCGTGCACCTCGACTTGGCCCTCAAAGCGGCGGTAGAGGTCTTCCCCGAGTATGCGGGCCTGCTCGGCCTCGTTCGGGGCGCGGTGGGTCCCCGTGGCGAAGAGGAAGAACAGGTCCTCGTCCCGTATGCCCGCTGCGTTCAGCTCTTCCACAAGTACCGGCAGAAACAGATCGCCCCCCGTGTGGCGGAAGGAGTCCGAGACAAGGATGGCCACGCGTTCGCCGGACCGGAAGGGGGACAGCATGGGGCCGTTCAGGCCGATCGGATTGCTTAGCGCCTCGCGTACGGCGGCGGGCACATCCGCGATGGGTTCGGCATCGCGCACATCCAGCGCCCCAAGGAAATGGCCCCAGTTCAGTTCAAAGTCGAAGGGTTCCGTCCCGTAGTTTAGGGTGTGTTTCATTGCGATTCCCGCCTCTCTTCCATGAATGCATCGTTCAGCTCGCGATACGCGCGACGCCAAGGCCGGTCCGGCTCCCAACTGGTGATGGTGTCCCGGCGCGCCTCGGGATCGTCAAACCCCGGTTCGCCGCTTGCGCCAGGGGAGAAGAGCTGGAATGTTTCCGGCGCTTCATAACCTTCTTCCGTTCGGAACGCCTCGGCGCCGTCCTCGCCGTACGCCGTGTGGGGCGAATAGTGAAACGGACGGCCCCAAGCGTCCGGCGGCGGTCCTCCGGGAAGGTAGTCCGCGCCTCGCCCGAATGTTTCGATGGCTCGTTCGAGGCCCCCCTCGCCCGGCGGCGGATAGACCCCGTTTCTGTCGTGATACTGTTCAATGGCGTGGCGCAACATCCAGAGGTCCGCCTCCGTACGGTACATGCGGGCCAACGGGGCGTCCTCCGGCAAGCGGTGGGCGCGCCACCAGACAACAGCGATGACGAGAATCGCCACCCCCAGCATGAAAGCCGCCGCGGCGAGGCCCCGTTTGACGAGTTGTCCCCACACCGCCGGCTTGGCCGGCGGTGGATTAGAAGTCGAGGTCATCGTCCGGGGTTTCTTGTGATGTCATGCAAATAATCCAGGCGCCGCAGAAGATCACGCATTCCAGAACCGCGCTCAGCACGCCGGACACCGGCGCGTGCCATAACCACGAGATATTGTCTGTGTCGATGTCCGTGAATAGCGCCACGAGCACGGTAAACAGCGCCACGAGCAACAACAGTCCGGTCTGAGCAAATTCGCGGACCAGCGGAGTCACCGCCTTGGAGATGCTTTCGGTCCCAAAACCTCCATGATACATTATAGCCGCTCCCACCATGATGTAGGTGGCGTATAGGATGATCGTGAGCCCTATCATTAGTCCCGCCAACGGTGAATCCGCTTCGACTAGCCGGCCCGTTATACGGGAGACCGTAACCAGAAGCAAGTTCATCAGAAACCAGAGCGAGAAGAAACGCCGGAGCGCCTCCCCGGGCACGCCCACCTTCCACAAGGGGCGGGCCAAATCGCGCCCGAGCATGCCGAATGCGATGGGCATGACCAGGGCGGCGATTACGACGATGGCCAAATCGCGCCCCAGCCGGATGGTGTTCTCCACAGCCGAGGGCATCGCGCCCCACGCCTCCGTTTCGAGTGCATACTCTACGCCGTAATGCAACCAACCCGATAGAATCAGCGCGGCCGCGTATAGAATCAAGGCTCCCGGGACGTGGAAGGGACCCGCGAATGCTTGCTTGAGAAATGCCAATGCTTACTCCTGACTATGCGTGTTTGTCGTCGTCTTCGGGGTGCAACAAGGCCTGTTGCCGTTGCGTGACAAACCGGGCGATGCGTTCCTGTTTCTCTTCACTTAGTCCCACGAAAACCGTCCTGACCTGCCATCGCCCTCCGCTCAAGGGGGCTACGTGCACGACGCGCGCGTCGGCTCGCATGGGCGGATGGCCTGGGAATTCCAGATCGATTCGAAGATAGGCGTTCGCCGGGGGCGTCATGTCGGCCACCAAGGCCACTCCACCTGCGCTGATATTCGCGATTCGCCCCCGCAGACGCGTCACTGCCTTCTGTTTGCGCAACTGTTTGGGGTCTCCGCCGGGCGGCGGATCCAAAATGCCCGCCCATGTGTTTTGGCTGTATTGCACGCGGTAGTGTTGGCGGGATTGGATGCGGGTTAGGTTCGCCGTATGTTCCATCACCCAGGCCGGCGGTTCGTTCGTTTCCGCGATCATCACGGTTTCGAACAAATACCGGGCATCCTCCTCCCGCCACAATCGGCATTGAATCTTTGAACCAGGTGTGATCCCAGGGTTTCCCCCCTTGTCCTGAGGAAGGCTGGTATGGAAATAGGCCTCATTCACTTCCATGACGCCGACCCGCGACCATGCCGCCGGCTGCCCTTGTTTGACGGGAGCAATCCATATGGCTTGACCTTCGACGAGTTCCCGGGTCGAATGAATTTGCTGTCCATAAGGGACAAAATCCAGCGCCAACTGTCTGCGAATATCACGCAGCGCCGTCCCAAACTTCTCGAGATCGCCGCGGGACGCTCCCTCGCGCCGGTGGCGGTTCATTTCGCCGTCGACGCAATGATCAAACTGGCGCCGGTTCGTCACGGCATTCAGTGGCGCGTTGGAAGAGTGCCGTTCGATGATCCGGCGGGTTTGCGCTTGCTCCTCGTTCGTGAAATCTCTCTCCCGGAGGATGCGATCCACGTGTCCCCACTCCGCCTGTACCCGGCGGCGGCGCTCGGCCCGCTTCCGAAGCATTTCGAGCAGCACCGCCAGCATGAACAAACCAGCAAAGCCGGCGGCCACCCAGAGAAGTGTGGTATGGGAAACGCGTGGAAACTCAAAGCTCGATGTGTACAGCAGCACTTCAACATCCTTTTTCCGGTTGCGCCAAGGCGGAACAAGCCAGCGCGGGCTTGAGAACGCGCCGCAGTGAACTGAGATGACGCTTCATCAAGACGCGTTCGGAGCGCTGATTATAGGTAGTGAGGCCTGGTTCATGCAAAAGCGGGTGGCGTGGTTTCACGACAAGGCGCGTTCATCCCCACAAGCCGGTGACTGTTGCTGGGTAACATGATAACATCGGCCCCAATTGGCGGGCTCCGGCAGGGAAAAGCCATCCTCTGGCGCGTAACGCCCCTTAGTTTATATACTATAGCCAGACATAAATGGTTGACGCTAGAGCCACGGGATGCGTAGAGAAGGCTCGTGATGGAGAGTACTCCCGAAAAGGAGGTCCAACTTATGGGCAGAGTATTTGTGGGGGTGACGCTGGTTTTGTCAGTGGCAGGAGCAGGGGAGGAGTCCATCCGGCCCGGCCTTGGCGCGATGCCAACGGACCTTGGGCCGACCTATCAAGAGATTGACGGGGTAACGTATGGGGCCAAGCCCGATCAGCGAGGTCCTATTGGAGGCGGCGAAGGCTATTACGAGATTATCACGGCCGGTGACTATGAGGTTAGCGATCTGGATGCGCTAGTCGGGGCCTTGGAACAGGCCGAGGCTGGGGAGGTGATCTTCGTGGAGGCGGGAGCTGTCATCGACGTCTCCACGCGGGTCTATGTCGATAATTTGGTGCTGGAGATTCCCGAAGGCGTCACGCTCGCGGGCAATCGTGGGGAAGAGGGCGCGCCGGGGGCGCTTATCTTTAGCGATGCCTTCGAAACCCAACCCCTTTTCGAGGCCATGGGGAAGGATGTCAGGGTAACCGGACTCCGCATCCGGGGGCCCGATCCCAAGCGGAGGCTGTATCATCACCGGCGTTCCCGGGCGGACGATTACAACTACTACGCGTTCCCTGTTTCGCAAGGCATTCAAAGCAGCCACTCCGGTCTGCAGGTGGACAACTGTGAAATGGCGGGATGGAGTCACGCCGCGATAGCGCTCCGTGGGGGAACGGACCACAAGATCCACCACAACTACATCCACCACAACCAGCGGGAGGGGCTTGGCTATGGCGTAAGCCACCGGGAGGCGCGTTCACTCATCGAATACAATCTGTTCGACGCCAATCGTCATTCGATCGCCGCCTCTGGCCGGCCTGGCGAGGCGTACGAAGCGCGTCACAACGTAGAGCTATACGTAGCCCGCAGCTTTCCCTTCGATATGCACGGCGGCCGCGATCGTGGCGACGGCACGGACATCGCGGGGGACTGGGTCAAGATCCACAACAATCAGTTCCGCGCCACCGACCAACTCGCGATAGGGATTCGCGGGGTTCCGCAACAGCCATCCACGGTTACGAACAACTGGTTCTATCATGAACAACCCGGTCCTGAAGTTATTCGGCCCTGGCCCTGCGATGAGGATACCAACATCACCTTCGAAGACAACGTGTTCGGTTCCGAATCCCCCGCGCTCCACCGAGACGAATAACCTCACGCTTCTGGGAGGAGCGCTCGGTACATCTTCGTAGCGAAGGGCAGCAAGGGGTGTGTGGGGTGGCGTTCTTATTGCAGGTGGGCGGGACGCGTCACGACATGGCAGTGGTCACGGGCTGCGCGGGCCCGCTGGATGGCCTCGTCCGCCGTCGCTCCCTCGGTCAGCACATAGCCGATGCGGTTGCGCGCCACGCAGTCAACC
>PUOI01000203.1 GCA_003552765.1 Candidatus Hydrogenedentota bacterium
CTTGGCGATCTGCTCCTCGCTCAGGACGCTGTAGACGAGTTCCTGAGTCTCGGCCGGCCGGAGGGGGTGTTGCCCGTCCATGTATTCCAGGATTCCATCCACCCGGAACACCGGCGGCAACCCAACGGCGATGTGCAAGTCGCTCGCCTGGATTTCGATCATCTTGCTCAGCAGTTCTTTGATATTCGCAGCCATTACCACCTCACTTGTCCAGGGTTCATCCGGTTTTCAGGTACGTTCTCATTGGCTTCCCGCGCAGGGGAAGCGGGGCTAACGGGGCGTCAATCCATACTCGTTACGCGCAACACTTCCTCAATGGTGGTTTCCCCTTTGGCCGCCTTGGCCAAGGCGTTCTGGCGCAGGGTTTTCATACCGCAACGCATGGCCATGGCCTTGAGCTTCTGGGCGGGAGCCCGGTTCAAGACCAAGTCCTGCAACTCGGGGTAGTTGGGCATGGCCTCGATTACGGCGGCCCGGCCCTTGTATCCGGTATCCTTGCACTTACTGCAACCGCGGCCCCGCACAAAAGTAGGCGCCGGATCATCAGGATCGGGTTTGAACTGAATGCGCTTCAAGACCTCATCCGGCACCCGCATGGTTTCCTTGCACTCCGGACAGACCCGCCGCACCAGCCGCTGCGCGGCGGCGACCGCGACCGAGCTTTGCACTAGAAAGGGTTCGAGCCCCATGTCCACAAGGCGGGTGAACACACTGGCGGCGTCGTTGGTGTGCAAGGTGCTCAGCACCAAATGCCCGGTCAGGGCGGCCTTCACGGCGATGTCGGCCGTTTCTTCGTCCCGGATCTCACCCACCATCACCACGTCGGGGTCTTGGCGGAGAATGCTGCGAAGGCCCGCGGCGAAGGTCAACCCGATAGAGGCTTGGGTTTGAACCTGGTTCACGCCAAACAGCTCGTATTCGATGGGATCCTCGACGGTGATGATATTGCGTTCGCTGTCATTGAGTTTATGCAAGGCGCTGTAGAGCGTGGTGGTCTTACCGCTGCCGGTGGGTCCGGTAAGCAGGATCATGCCGAAAGGCAACGCGAGCGCTTCACGAAACGCTTCCATGGGCTGTTTCTCGAACCCAAGCTTTTCAATATCGAGCGTCAGGTTGCCCTTGTCGAGGATACGCATCACCACCTTCTCCCCGTAATAGCAAGGAAGAATGGAAATACGGAAATCGATCTCGCGTCCCTTAAAACGTATGCGAAAGCGCCCATCCTGAGGCAAACGGTGTTCGGCGATGTCCAATCCGCTCAGAATCTTGAACCGGCTCACCAACGCCGATTGCACGCTCTTGGGAGGACTCTTGGCTTCCTCCAGCACGCCGTCCACGCGGTAGCGGATGCGCACCACCTTCTCGAAGGGCTCAATGTGAATGTCGCTGGCGCCCCACTCGAGCGCGTTGATCAACACCAGATTCGCCAGCCGGATAACCGGCGCGTCCTCGGCTTCCTTCTCCAGGGTGGCGATGTCTTCGATGTCGTCGGCGCCCTCAAGGACTTCGAGGTTGCCTTGCTCTTGCTGCTTCTCGTCCACCAGCTCATGGTATAGGTCTTGGCTCTGCTTACCGACCCCGTAGTTCTTCTCGATGGCCTGGACCAGTTCGGACTCAACCGCGACCACGGGCTCGATTTCGTAGCTCGTGAGCATCCGCAAGTCGTCCAGCGCCATGATGTTCAAAGGGTCGGCCATGGCGAGGGTGAGCACGTCGCCCGTCACCGATACGGGCAGTATGAAATACTGCCGGGCCAGCGACTGGGGCACTTCCTGCAAGACTTCCTTGGGGATGGTGTAGTTCATCACACGGATGTGGGGAATGCCGAGCTGCTCACTAAGGGTGATGACGAGGTCCTCCTCGCCCAAGTATCCTTTCTCGACAAGAATGTGGGCGAGGCTATGCCCGGTCTGCCGTTGGACGGCCACGCATTCATCGAGTTGCTCCTGGGTTACAAGTTCTTGTTCCAGGAGCACATCGCCCAACCTGCGTTTCGCGGTTCTCGGGGGCACTGCGTCAATCCTTTCCGGCTATTCGTCTACTGCGCTCCGGCATCCGAATCTGTGTATACATAAGGAGCAAAACAGCGCATCAGGCCGCCTCCGTAATGCCGAGCTGATCCAGAATCTCCCATCCCTGGGCGCTGTCCAGCTCGTGGCCGACAAGCCCGGCGAACGCGATTACCTTGCGTAGCGCGCCCGTCATCTTCCGCATGTCGTGCGGGACGCGGGATGCGATGGCTTCGAGGATCTCGCGGGGAATCCGCACGCTGGCCACAGCCGCCTGGTGTTCGAGGATCGCGCTCCGGGTCGCGTGGTCCGGCGCTTCCAAGGCCGACACGATGCCGCCGTTAAAGCGCGAGACGAGGCCCTTGTCCACGCCGGTCAAGTTCGCGGGCGCGGCGGCCCCCGCCAGAATGATCTGCCGGTCTTCGCGCCCCAGGGCGTTAAGGATGTGGAATAGCTCTTCCTGCGCGGCGGCGCGGCCCGCAAGAAACTGCACATCGTCGACCACGAGGACATCCCATTGAGCGTAAGCGTGGCGCACCTTGGCGGCCTCGTGACGATGGAGGGCCTCCTCCAGGCGTTCCGCAAACCGCGACGCCGTCACATACCCCACGCGGCGGTCCGGATCCATGGCGCGCACACCATTCGCGATGGCGTTGATCAGATGGGTCTTGCCCACCCCCACGTCGCCATGGATGTAGAATGGGCTATACTCGCCGCCGGGCTCCTGGGCCACGGCTTGGGCCATCGCGAACGCGAACTGATTCGCCTTGCTCACGAAGAACCGGTCAAAGGTGTGCGCCGTCTGGGGATGCTCGGAGTCCAAGGCCTCCCGCACCCGCGCGTCCGAGCGCGTCTTGGCGCCCGGGCCGTCGATCGTCTCCAGGACTTCCTTCTCGCCCCGGGCGGCGTCCCCAGCGCCTTTGTGCTGCTTCGGGAAGGGGGTTACCGCAGCCTCGTCCGCCGGGGCGCTGACGCTGATCGCGCCTGGAACGCCCTTGCCCGATGGCGCAGCGCCCGTCCCTCCCGCCGGCGCGAAGGGATGGCGAGCGGGCGTCTGAGTGGTCTGCATGGCCTCCACCGCCTGTTTCGCGGCTTCCGCGGCCTCACGGGCGGCGCTGACCACCTCCTGCAACTGTCCATCAACGGCGCCGCTTCCGGCGTCCTTCTGTTGGGCGGCGAGCGCGGCCCGGAGTTCCTTCATGGCGGCCTGCACGGCTGTTCCCGTCCGCGATGCTTCCTTTGACTGAGTCTCAAACGCCTCCTGCAACGCCTGGAGGCGTTCGTCCTCCTGGGCGCGTTGGGCCTCCACACTCTTGTTGAAAGGGGCCACCGCCTCCTTGACAGCGCTGCTCAACGCCGTCTGCATGGTCTCCACATAAACGCCGGGATCCGGCGCCGTAGCCTGCGCGGCCTGAAGCCCTTGGATTTCCTTGGTTATGCTCTTCGCCGTGCTGGCAAACGCCTCCCCCACGCTATCCCGAATGGCCCCGGCTATGTCTTCGGCCGAAACGCTCGGCGGGGGCGTCTTCTGTTGAGCCAGGGCCTGCTTGAACTCCTTGCCCAGGGCATCCATGCTCTTCTGCAAGGGAGCGCTCACCCCCTCAGTCACGGCTTCCCGCACCGCGCCAGCCATGGCTTCCGGGGTAGGCGGCGCGGGGACGCTGTTTTGCTTGGGAACAGCCGCCTTCATTTCCCGGGCAATGAGCACCCCCACCTGCTCCATGCTCTTACTGACGGCGCCATCCATGGCTTTCGCGAGGGGCTCCTTCAGCCCGGCCGCAAGCGCTTCAGGGTTCCAGGCCGCAGCCTTTTCGCTGCTCTTCGCGGAAGCTGACTGCGCCGCCAGACTCTCCCGGATCTCGGCCCCCAACGCCTTCAGCGACTTGTCCATCGCCCCTTGAACGCTCTCACGCAACACCACCGCAAGCTCGTCAGCTGTGGGACCCGAGGCAGACGAAGCGGCGCTGGCTTCAATCTGAGCGGAGTGCGAAGCCAAACTCTCTCGGATCTCGGCCCCCAACGCCTTCAGCGACTTGTCCATCGCCTTCTGAACGCCATCGCCTAACACAACCGAAAGCTCGTCAGCCGTGGGACCCGCTGGCGGCGCACCCGCCCCTGCTTGAGCAGCCTGCGAAGCCAGACTCTTGCGGATCTCGGCCCCAAGCGACTTCATCGATTCGCTCATCGCACCATGAACGCTCTCGCGCAACACCGCCGAAAGCTCGTCAGCCGTGGGACCCGAGGCAGAGGAAGCGGCGTTGGATTCAACCTGGGCGGAATGTGAAGCCAGACTCTCGCGGATCTCGGCTCCCAACGACTTCAGCGACTTGTCCATCGCACCCTGAACGCTCTCGCCTAACACCAAGGCAAGCTCGTCTGGCGTGGGACCCGCTGGCGACGCACCCGGCTCCGCTTGAGCAACCTGCGAAGCCAAACTCTCACGGATCTCGGCCCCGAGCGACTTCAGCGATTCGCTCATCGCACCATGAACGCCGTCCCGAATGGCTGCCGTCATCTCTTCCCGGGAAGGTCCGGGGGCGTGCGACACCGCTCGCTGTCCTGACTGGGCATACTGCTCACCAGCTTCAGGCTCTTCGTCATCAGCTGGCGGCGGCGGGGCCATCTGCTCTTGAGCTTTCTTTCGCTCTTGTTCTTCCATTAAAGCCGTCAGGGCTTCGCCGGGGTCTTGCTTGGGCTTGTGGGATTCGCCTGATTCAGCTCCAGCCTGACTCAAGAGATCCGCAACAGCCTTATTCAGCGCTTCCTCTTCGCCGCCTTCCCCATTGCCCGAAGCCTGTTCTTCTTCCGGCTCGGAAGCCGGTGGAGCGCCCGTCTCGAAACTGGACAACCCAAGGCTCTTGGCGGTCATCTCTTGGGGTTCAGCGGCCTCTCCCTGGGCAAAAAGGCGCTTGGCCACCGTGTCGTAATGATTCCAATCGCACAGAATTGGTTTAAGGCGCAGATCCGGGCACGCTTCGCGAACGCTGTCCAGGGCGTTCGGATCCAAGGGATCCACCATGGCCACGGTAAGGATGCGCCCCATCTTGTCGATCGGGAGGAGCCGGTAATGGAGACAGGTCTCTTGCGGAATGAGGCTTAGAAGGTCCTTGCTGATCTCATAATCCAGCAAGCTGATGTAAGGGATCTTGCATTGTTTAACGAGGAAGGATATCAGCGTGCGCTGATCAACATGGCCTAGCTCCACCAGGGCTTGGCCGATGAATCCGCCTTTCTCCTCTTTCACGCCAACGGCGTCGTCGAGCTGCGCCTTGGTGATGATCCCTTCATCCAGCAGCATCTCGCCCAAGCGGCGGCGCTCCGGGCCGGAGGGGGTGGAAGAGGACGGAGCGGCTGGCGCGGCGGAGGGCTCGGGGACGCCCCCTGGTTCCGCTTCCTTCTTATCCTTGCGCCAACCCAACATGGTGTACCCTTCCCGGTGATAGTTGTCCAAGGATCAGGGAGCAAGTTAGGCGCCAGAAGAAAACAATCAAACAAGGTGCGTATTGCCCGTAATATCGCCGTGATTTGGAAAACGGAACCACGTTTCACGGCGTTATTTGACACTTTGTGTCAATTTTTGACGCCCCGGCTTCGTCAAACAGAAGAATACAAGGATCTCAGGAACGCCGCGCCGCTTCGTTGTCCCGAAAAGCGCGACAACGCCCCAATTTTGGACACGCAGCACAAGATGTCTTTCGCACGCGCCTTCGGCCCCCGCCAAGGAGGCGGCATGGCCCCAGGCCATGAATCACGGGCTGGAAGCCCGTGCCACGTCAAGTCGTGACACTTGCCCCAATCGCCGGATACGACGGTGTGCGGGGCGTTTACATCCCCCGGCCCTGCGGGCCACCCCCTTCAAAGGGGGAATTGATCCGTTCACCTGTTGGGTGAACGGCGGCCTACCCGGTGTGGCGGCTTTGGATTGGGGAATTCCCCCTTTGAGGATCAAGGGGGATGTTATTCCCAGGAACAGCCCCTTACCCGGCTATTGGGGACTTGGATTTGCTTGGAATTCGCACGGAACCCTGCAGCCTTGCCTCCATTCGTGGGCGAACATCTAAAGACCCCAACGGGGTCACAGATAGTAGCCGGGGGTATCGCCCGCATGCTATCGCATGCGGCCTCAACCCCCGGCTACCAGCTGTCATCCCTACGGGATGGATTTGTTTGTTAAGAGCATGTCAGGCTACGTCTGACGCAATCGGCCTATCCTCGGCAGAGGTACTGGCGGGTAACCGGCTTCCGTGGCGCGAATTGCGTATCGAGGTTTGCACAAGCTACAGTAACGGGATAGGATTGACACCACGGCCCCATGGAGATGTATCGCGCTTATGAGTCCTTCCGAGACGCACCCCGCCATGTTCGACGATACCGCGCCGGAGCCCGCCGCCGCGGGGGCGACCTTCATCGAGCGCGCCCGGCCGCAATGGGCGGAACTTGAGGAGCTGCTCGCCCGCGCCCGGCGGCGTGGACTGAAGCGGTTGTCCGCGGATGAACTAAGCCGCCTGGATCGCCTGTACCGTCTGTGCACGATTCATCTGGCCCAGGTGCAAACCCGAGGCCGGGATCCGAAGCTCACGGCGTACCTCAACAATCTTGTGGCGCGCGCCCACAGTTTCGTGTATATCTCGCCCCGCCCCAATCCCATGAAACGGGTTCTCGGCTTCTACATCACGGGGTTCGCCCGGGCCGTGGCGCGCACGTGGCCCTATCACGCCGTGGCGTTGCTCTTGCTGCTTATCGGGGCAATAGCGGGCCATTTCGCGGCCGACCTTGAACCGAAGGCCCGCTACGCCTTGATGATGCCCGGCGACGTGCGCCTGCCAGGCTCCGCTCCGGAACAGTTGCAGGAAATGCTGCGATCGGGGCGGGACATGCCCTGGGAGTCCAAGTTCGCGTTTACCGTCCAACTCTTCGCCCACAACACGCAGGTGGGGTGGAACGCCTTTGTGGCGGGTATTCTCGCCGGGGTTCCAACCGTGCTCATACTTATCTACAACGGCGGCATTCTCGGGGCCTTCACCGCCATGCATCACCGCCACGGCATCGTGGACGAGGTCTGGGCGTGGCTCCTGCCCCACGGCGTAACGGAAATTCTCGCAATCATCTTATGCGGCGGGGCGGGATTCCTGTTGGGCATGGCGGTGGTTCGGCCCGGCTTGCATGGCCGGAAGGAGAACGTGCGGGCGGCGGGCAAGGAATGCGTCCGCC
>PUOI01000085.1 GCA_003552765.1 Candidatus Hydrogenedentota bacterium
ACCGTGCGGGCCAAGGCGCGCACCGAGCACAACAAGCGCACCGGCCGCGACAGCATCATCATCAACGAGATTCCGTATCAGGTGAACAAGGCGCGGCTCATCGAGAACATCGCAAACCTGGTCAAGAACAAGGAGGTCGAGGGGATCTCCGATCTGCGGGACGAATCGGACCGGGACGGCATGCGCATCGTCATCGAGGTGCGCAAGGGCGACGAGCCCCAGGTCATCCTCAATCAGCTTTTCAAACACACCCAGCTCCAGGACACCTTCAGCATCCTCATGCTCGCGCTGGTTAACAACGTGCCGCGCGTCTTGTCCCTGGCCGAGATCCTGTTCCACTACATCCAGCACCGCGGCGAGATTGTCCGCCGCCGCACGCAATACGACCTCAACCAAGCGGAAGCCCGGGCGCATATCGTCGAAGGCTTGCTCATCGCGCTGGATAACATCGATGAGATCATCCGCATCATCCGCGCTTCCGCGGATACCGACGTGGCGCGCAGCAATTTGATGGAGCACTTCGGCCTCTCGGAACGGCAGGCCAACGCCATCCTCGCCATGCGCCTGCAACGCTTGACCGGGCTCGAACGCGAGAAACTTAACGAGGAATACCGCGCCCTGCTCCAAGAAATCGAACGGCTCCGCCACATCCTGTCCAGCGAGCGCACCATTCTCGCCGAGGTCAAGCGCGAGATACTCGAAGTCAAGGAGAAATACGGCGACGACCGGCGCACCGCCATCCTCGAAGAGATGCAGGAATTCGCCCTCGAGGACTTCATCGCCGACGAGAACATGGTCGTGACCGTCTCCAACAAGGGCTACATCAAGCGCGTCCCCGTCAGCACCTACCGCCAGCAACGGCGGGGCGGCCGGGGCATCGCCGGTATGGAGACCAAGGACGAGGATTTCGTGAGCGACCTCTTCGTGGCCTCGGCCCACCAGTACATGCTCTTCTTCACGAACAAGGGCCGCGTCTACTGGCGCAAGGTGCATGAACTGCCCAAGGCCGGCCGCACAGCCCGGGGCCGCGCCATCGTCAACGTGCTCGACCTGAGCGAGGGCGAACAAGTCACCGCCTTCCTCCCCGTGCGCGACCTCAAGGAAGAGGGCAAGATGGTCTTCATGGTGACCGCCAACGGCATCGTGAAAAAGACCAACCTCAAGGCCTTCAGCAACCCCCGCGCGACGGGCATCATCGCCATCGGGCTCGATGACGCCGACGAACTCATCGGCGTCCACATCACCTCCGACGACGACAACATCCTCATCGCCACGCGCGAGGGCATGGCCATCCGGTTCCCCGGCAAGGACGTGCGCGCCATGGGCCGCACCGCCCGCGGCGTCATCGGCATACGCCTGGCCGAGGGCGACCGCGTCATCGGCATGTCCGTGGCCGACGATGAATGGACCGTCCTCAGCGTGTCGGAGAACGGCTACGGCAAACGAACCAAGGTGGGCGAATACCGCCTGCAACATCGCGGCGGCTCCGGCATCATCAACATGCGCACCACCGAACGCAACGGCAAAATCGTCGCCATGCTTACCGTGGACGACCAAGACGAAATCGTCGTCGTCACCACCGACGGCATCGTCATACGCACCTCCGTTAAAGATATCCGCGTCATCGGCCGAAACACCCAAGGCGTCAAGATCATCACCCCAACCGAAGGTGCCAACGTCAGCGCCGTCGCCCGCGCCGTCGCCGACGCCAAGGAAGAAGAAGTCACCGAATCCGCCGACGCCAGCGCCCCCGCCCAACCCCGCGGCGACGACAACGGCTCCAGCGGCGGGTGATGGGGGGCATGGATAGGAATGGATCCGGAATGGCATGAGTACCCCATATGTAACGGCTATATATGTGACGTACAATTCCGAGGATGTCATTCGGGAAACGCTTGAAGGGGTGCGCGGGGCGTACGAGGCGGGTGAACTTTCTTGTATCGTCGTTGATAATGCCAGCACCGATGCTACGGCCGGGATTGTTCGTAACGAGTATCCATGGGTGACCCTCATCCAAAGCGCAGAAAATCTCGGCTACGGGCGTGGGCTTAACCTGGGTTCTGAACGTGTAGATACACCCTATGTGTTGTATATGAACCCGGACGCCGTTATCGAGCTACCATCCATTCGGCGTCTGCATACCTTCATGGAAGATCATCCAAGTGCCGCGATAGGAGCCCCAGCCATCATCAAACCCGATGAAGACTATCAGCACGCTGGCGGTCTCCTAACTCCCTATCTGCTTGTCAAACGCGCCGTGGTGGGAACGGAGAAGCTTGTAGCTCCCATCGTTCCTAACACCGCCCCTTTCCAAACGGATTGGCTCTCTGGCGCGATACTGTTTGGCCGGACCAGCGTGATGCGTTCCTTAGGCGGGTTTGATCCCCGCTTTTTTCTTTACTATGAGGAAACTGATCTGTGTAAGCGTGTGCTGGATCGTTCGTGGGAGTTATGGGCGGTCGGGGAAGCTGTCGCTCATCATGTCGGCGGGGCCAGTTCCAAACAGAAAGCGCCTGAACTCGAAGCAGGCGGTTGCATTCCTAGCCATTTTTATCAAAGCCGCTACTACTATCTAACCAAACACTACGGATGGAAAGGAACTGGCGCGCAACTCGTGGAGCTGGCCATTCTGGGAGCGAAGGATGCTGCGCGTTTTATCCTTCGTAGACCTTCCAAGCACGAACTTCGTAGGCGCTTGCAAGCCCCTATCTTTCAGTATCCCCCTCTTGAACTCGCGTATTCTCCGCACAGATCTGCCTCAAACTGTGAGTAAACCTCACGCCAAGTCCTTAAACACCCGGATATTGTAGTATTCCTTACGCCCAAAGTCGCCGTATTCCTCGAGGCGGCTGTACAGCGTGCGCACCATGTCGGATACATCGTAGCGCGGGGCGAAGCCGAGCATGGTGCGGGCCTTTTGGCAGGAAACTTTGTAGTTGCGAAGGTCCGCGGCGTTCTTGTTCTCGATCTGAACGCGCTTTCCTGATAGGCGCTCCACCTCGTCCTTCACGAAATCGGCGATCTGGCCAACGGTATAGTTGTCGTAGGCTACGTTGAACGCGCCGCTGATGCTGTAATCCGCTTGGATGGCGCGCAGGAACGCGGCGGCGCTGTCCCGCACATCCAGGATCGGCCGCCAAATCGCGGGGTTGTTCACCGTGATGCGCCCCTCCTGCATGGCCGTCTTAAACATCGTGTTTACAATGAGGTCGAACCGCATCCGCGGACTGTGGCCGCAGACCGTTCCCTGGCGCAACGCGATGGCGGAGAAATCGCCGTCGCACACCTGCAGCACGCCCCGCTCGCCTTGCAGCTTCGAGATCGCGTAGGGGTAGGCGCTGGTAACGGGCGACTCCTCGTCGTACAGCTCATTGATGGTGTAGCCATACACGGAGCACGAGGAGCCGTAGACAAACCGCTTCACGCCCGCGCCGCGCGCGATGAACGCCAGGTACGACGGCAGCGCCCCGTTCTCCACAAAGTTCCGCGCCGGACTGAACTCCGCCATGGGATCGTTCGACAACCCCGCCAGAAACACCACCTGGTCAAACCCATCAAGGTCGGCGGGCTGAAGGTCGAACAGATTGCAGTTCCACAGCTCCGCTTCCTCCGGCAGGTGATTGCCAAACCACAGCAAATCCCCAACGGTCACCTCGTACCCATGCTCTAGCAACACCGGCGCCAACACGGATCCCACGAATCCCGCGCCGCCGCCCACGAAGATCTTCATCCGTTCCCGTTTCCTTCTTTTACCCCTGACAACCCCATCAAGCCCCCGGCTACGACAGTATACACCGGGGTCAACATACTGTTGAGCAAACTGTCCGCCATGCATAAGATTAGCATGAACGCCAACGCCACTGATGGTATCACAAGCGGGTGGGGCCATGCGTTTGGGGGGACACGCCGGCAGAACAACACCACCGGTCCCAGGAAAATGGCGACCCCGCTCGCGAGGCCAACCAATCCCCGCTGGCCCCACTGAATGATCCACCAACTATCAGTGATAGTGCTTACACCCTCCGGGCGCATGCGGTCGAAACGGCCCCAGCCAAGGGTAGGCCGCTCCATCGCGCGCTCCGTAAAGATGTTTTCATTATCAATACGAGTTTGAAGCGACCCGACCCGGTCCTCGCTAAATAATACGTCGGCCAAATCAATAGCTTCTGCCGCGTCCCACATACCCGGCGCCCGTATGAGCAGATAACCACAGATGGCGATCACCATGGCGAGTGGAATCAGCCGGCTTCTAAGGTACACCGCCGCAAACAGCGCCGCCAGCCCAACAATTAGCAAAAAGAGGGCTCCTACGGAATTGCATATTACCGCGACGATAACAAGCGGCACGGCGAAGAAAGCAGTCTGAAACCCGTACAGTTCCCGGAGCGATCCCCCCCACCAAAGCGCCACGCCCACTAGAGCCGTCATACTCATCCAGAGCGCCAACTGCAGCCCGTGGTTCATGAAGACCACCGGCCGCCAGCCAAAGCCGCCCAAACCTACATCCCGGACTGTCTGGACCCAACTGTGTTGGTGAAACCCGTAGAATATGATATGCAGCTGCGGACTCATCCGCCATTCCCACATGACAAACGGTATATAGAGTAGCCCTCCTAGAAAGATGCCGATGGCCAGTTCCCGCAAACTCTCGAGATCTGTGAAATACATCCGGCCAATGAGATAGGGAAACCCCAAACTCACAGTGGTGGAAAACGCCCAAGATGCCCCTTCATACGCCCCCAACCCATTCACAACGGATGTCAGGAACGGTCCGATGATGCAGAACAAGACCGCCGGGATGTCGAACCACCTCGGCCGAAAATTGAGAAACCGGTTCGGGTCGAACACCACCGTGCCCAACAACACCCCCAGGCTCGTCGCGCTCATCTTGGTGTAGCCGGGGAAGAACTGAATGTTGTAGCTGTAAACCGGCAAGAACAGCGTCGCAAAGAGAAACGCCGCGATCACCGCCCGCCTTGGCGGCAACAACGCAAACAGGATGAATACCACCGGTATCCATCCGAACATTACGACAGGGACTAGCATGTTATGCGCCCACCGTGGTCCGGCTGATCAATGTCAGCTGAGGCGTTGGCCCAAATGTAGCCGGGCGGTTCGCTATATACTTTGGTTGACATCGCCCTTAATTCTCCTTAACTGTCATCGGCATGGGGGAAGATTAGCGCAAAACGCCTATAAGTAAGGAAGGCTAGACGGGAAATACCTAAGGAGCTTCCTTTTAACTATTCCTTTCAAGCTCTTTTCGCGTCGAATCCGCGCCTTCTTCAAACGAAGTTCGAAGGGATATTCCAAGGTATTCTTGGCGTCGGCCGCAATCCATGCCGCATACTCATCATAATCTTTGAATCCGTGTTTCCGCGCGGTCAATGGGGCTTGTCCAGTAATTCCTTCCGCATCGGCGTATGCAAAATAAGGTGATCGAGGGTCATCCATATTATGCAAGAAGATGATCGGAAGGGGATAACCGTTGATTAACCCATCAAGCGACATCTGAGTCTGATCAACCGGAAGTCCATGCCCCTTTGGTTTCACTGCGTACTTCGTAACATACTCTCTTCGGCCTAGGAACGAATGTCCTTGGACGCCCATTCTTCGCAAAACTCGATACTCTCCCACGGATACGATATTGTGCGCAGCGGCTTCTTCATCCCATTCTTCTTTCTGAAACACCCACCCCGCTAACAAACCAAACTCGGGATGGCGCCGCAGCATAGGCGCGATCTGGGTTATCCAGCCCTCAGGGAGAAGTATATCGTCGTCAATCTTGCCGATAAGATCCGATTGTGCTCGCTCAAAAAACCAAAAGCATGCAGGCGCCTGTCCCACATTCTCCCTAGACATGTGACGCTCCACCACACGGGGATCATCAAGATTTGCGATGATATCCTGGGTTCCATCCTCTGAGCCATTGTCCCAACAGTACAAATTAAATTCCGTGGGGTCACTCAACAAACACTCAATGGTCTTCTCAAGATAGTGGCGCCGGTTCCAGGTAATCAATAACAAGTCTACAGACATTTCGAAGCTATCCCTTGTGATCCTGTACGATGCTGCGCACCAGCCCCTCAAGACGTTCTATGTGCGCTCGTTCATCAAAGCGCTCTTGCGCCTCCCGCACCGCTTTGGACGCCAGTTGCGCACGAAGGCGTTCGTCCCGAAGGAGCGAAAGTATTCGCTCCGCGCCAAACTTCTCCGGTTCTTGCTTCGTCCAATCCACCAGAAAACCCGTCTCCCCGTCAACGACAACTTCCGGTATGCCGCCAATTTTGGAGGCCACACACGGCAACCCCATCGCCATTGCCTCCATAAAAGCTAGTCCCAAGCCTTCCTTTTCGCTGAAAAGCACCTTAATCCATGCCCGTTGCAATCGATCGCGAACGCCTTCGCGCGGGAGTTTACCGCAAAACACCACGTTGTCCGCCACCCCCAACTGCCGGGCATATTCCTCGAGGCCGCGCCAATAGGGACCATCGCCAATCAACCACAACTGCGCCGCGGACTCCGTCTCCACCACCTGGGCGAACACGCGGAGCAATGTCCGGTGCGCCTTGTTGTGACCCAGCCGGGCCACGGTCACCAGCGTGGGCCTTTCCTCCTTCGCTACATCAGGCGCGGGCTGGAAGAAATCCAGGTCAATCCCTAGATTGCTCTGCAAAATCGGACTCTTCACCCCCAACCCGCGCACATAGTCTTGGGCATATGCCGTAGTAACGACTACCCCCGCGCAGTGCGCGTCAATCCAGCGGAGGCTGCGATGAGGTACGGTATAAAAATCACTCCCGTGCATCCAAAGCAAAAACGGTCTTCCCAGCCGCCTAGCCGCGATGGCGCTGCTCACCGCGTTGTCATAGCCAAAATGGTTGATCAAAACATCCCACTCGCGGCGCGCAATTCGCGAAGCCAACTCACTTACACGCAATGCCGCGCGCACCTGTTTAACCAACGCCTTCGGCCGGCGCCCCGGAAACACGCTCGAAGATCGCGGCAACGCATCGCGGATACCATAAAGCCCCGCCTTGCCACGGGGATAGCCCACCGAAAGCGGCGGGACGAAGTCTTTGAGCCGCCCCGCCTCCCACGCCGCTTGATCGCCCGGAACGCGCGCCTCCACGGCAACCTCATGCCCTTTGGAACGCATGCCCCATATCTCATTCACCACAAACG
>PUOI01000217.1 GCA_003552765.1 Candidatus Hydrogenedentota bacterium
CAGAACCGCGCCAGAATGTAGTCCAGAACGGCCCCGCCGCTTTCCTGAGACTCCGCGTCCACAATAACACAATCGGGCCGGTACTTTTCCACTGTCAGCCCAAGCGTGGCGGAGCTGGCCGCGCTAATCACCTCGATCCCTTCCGGTTCTAGAAGATTGCGCATCTGAGTGGTGAGCGCCCGGTCCTGACTCACCAACTGGACCAGCGTCTGAGTCTCGGTGGGCAGGGGCACATCCGGGTGTTGACTATCGTCATCGGAACGCGGGACCATGAGCGGCAAGGAGAAACGGAACGTGGTTCCCTCCCCTTCCGTGCTGGACACGTGAAGACGGCTGCCATGGAGCCGGACGATGTCTTGCGCGATGGAAAGGCCAATCCCGGTGCCGCCGTACTTGCGCGTGGAGGAGCTATCGTACTGATAGAAACGGGTGAAGATCTTGTCCAGCGAATCCTGGGGAATGCCAATGCCGGTGTCCGACACGGTTACCGTGACGCTCTCCTCCGAGGGTGTGATATCCACCGTCACCGAGCCATTGGGGCAGTTAAACTTGATGGCGTTGGACAACAGATTGTTGAACACTTGCCCTAGTTTGCCTTTGTCGCCCTCAACGATGATTCCTTCCTCGGGCGCGTTGAGATGCAAGTGAATATTGCGGCCGTCGGCCAAGGGCTTGACGATGTCCAGGCTTGATTGGACGCAATCCACGAGGTCAAAGACATCGAAGGACATCTCCTCCGTTCCCCGGTGAAGCCGGGAGAAATCGAGCAGATTCTCGATAAGGGTGACCAGTTTGTCGACGTTCCGAAGGCTTATCGTGAGATAATCCCGCTGCATCTCATTTAGCGGCCCCACCTTCTCGTTCAAAATCATGTCGGTGTACCCCATCACCGACACCAATGGGGTCCGGAGTTCATGCGAAACATTGGACAAGAGATTGGTCTTCATCTCGTCCAAGCTCTTGAGTTCCTCGTTGACCTCGTGCAGCTTTTCCCGCGCCATGGTCACCTCTTCAAGGGAAGCCTGGAGGTTCTCAAGCAGTTGGGCGTTGCGGATGGCCGCCGCAATATGAGGCGTGAGCTGTTCGAGCACGGCGGCGTCGTGTTTGCTATACGCCCGGACTTCCTCGGCGCCCACATTCAAGGTCCCGATAATGCGATCGTTGGCGTAAAGCGGCACCGAAACGCAGCTGCGAACATCGGGCGGGAAATGCTTGTAATAGGACTGCTCTTCTTCCGAGAAATCGTCCACGATGAGAGATTGGTTGTGCTCGATCACCCAAGCGGAACAGGATTCCTTGGAATTCAGGGGGC
The DNA here is from genome assembly GCA_003552765.1 of Candidatus Hydrogenedentota bacterium. Classification (GTDB taxonomy): domain Bacteria; phylum Hydrogenedentota; class Hydrogenedentia; order Hydrogenedentales; family SLHB01; genus SKRY01. The sequence continues at coordinate 1,313 of PUOI01000217.1, forward strand.
AGTTCATGGCCATGTTCTCGCCCTGCGGCGGCCACAACACCCGCACTTCAAACGCGTTTTCCTCCCGATTCAGCAGGGCGAGCGCGGCGTAGTCAAAATCGACCAGCTTCTTGATTTCAATCACAAGGTTCTCGTACAGGCGCCCCGCTTCCAGGCTGGAATTGATGACGTTGGCGATCTGGTTGATCGCGCTGAGCCGCTCGGCGCGCTCCCGGGCTTCTTGCTCAAGCCGGATGGCCTTGGTGACGTTTCGGAAGATGATCTCGGCGCCGGTGCATTCGCCGTCTTCATCGGTCATGCAATTGGCCGACAACTCAACGCAGATGGCCCGCGTGTCTTTGCGCTTCATCCAAACCCGCACGCGCTCAACGTACCCCTGGGCGTGCAGGTCCTTGTTTAAGCGCGTCAGGTCGTTGCCCACGAGAAAGAAATCCTCCAGGCTCCGGCCTAGGGCTTCCTCGGCGCTGTCCAGCCCCCAGATCTTCACGCCGGCGGGATTCAAGAACGTAATGATCTGGGCCGCATCCGTCTGGAGGATGCCATCCCGCATCGAGTTGACCACGCTGCGGTATTTGGCCTCCGACTCCTCAAGCTGGCGTATGTTGCGTTTCAGGGCCAACGCCATCTTGTTGAAGGAGTTCGCCAGCCCCTCAATCTCGTCTCCGGTCTCGATCTTCAGTTTGAGTTCAAGGTCGCCCTGTCCGATGATTTGGGCGCCTTCGTTGAGGAGCGAGACGGGGCGCACAACGTTGTTGTGAACATTGCGGTACGCTTGAAGACACAGGAGAGCCACAATAAGAACCGCCCCCGCCGAAGCGATGGCCACCCCCCGGTCAAGCCCGCCAAAGACGGCTGCCGCAGACCGGTAGACCACGAGATACGCGCCGGGAACTCCGTAAAGCGGAGCATGGGCGACGAAGGCGTCCAGCCGCGCTTCGCTTATCTCGAAATCGCGAATGCGCTGGACGCCTCCGCGCCCCTCCACAGTTTGTAGAGTCTCCACAAGAGACGGATCCACCGGGCCCGACTCATACAGGTAGGGGGTTTCCTCTGCCGCTGGCCGCAACGCAAAGGGCCCCTGGGCTCCCAGAAAGACAACCTGGTACTCGTTGCGCCGTGGGGGGCCTTGACCGGCCCCGCCGTTCCCGTACAAGTACCGTAGGGTATCCCTCATGCTCGCGGTTTCCGCGATATACCCCAAGTGGGCGCCCGTTTCAGGGTGCTTCACCGGGGCCGTGAGTTCAACCTTGTAGCACGGGCTTTCAGGCGGGAAATGCAGACGAGTATAACCCGCTTCCTCGATCGGCTCAATCCACGGTGACGGCGTGGGCCCCTCTTCCTCGCCAACGGTGGTAAGCAACAATTGCCCGTTTGGGCCGTAGAGAGACAGGGCCGTCACGGGTTCCAACGCTGTCTCCACCATATGGCGCATCCACTCCTCGACGGCCATACGGTCTTGCGGGGAAGGCTCAAGGTGAAAAGGGCCTTGCTCCATGGACTGAAGTAGGTCCACGACCCGGCCTTCGTTGGCGAGGCGCGTAATCCCTTGGACGCGAGCCGCAGTCGCGAAGTACAATCCCTCCGCCGTCTTTTCGGTGGTCACCCTTAGATCGTCCATTGCATCGGCGCGCTGTGTGGCGCGCAAGGCGGCGTAGCCCCCGATAAGGGCTAACGCCATGGGCACGATCCCCACCCACAGAATAGACGCCAGGATTCTTCGCTCGATCCCTCGCCGTCTGGGATTCCTGTTCGGCATTACGTCTCCGCGGACAGCATTACTCGGCCACGCGCCCGCGCTTCAACAGTTCGCTCGTTTTCTCCAAGAGTTGCTCGACTTTGAAGGGCTTCGCCAGATAATCATCCGCGCCCGCCTCAAAGATGCGTTCGATCTCTTCTTCCTTGCTCAAGCACGTGACCGCCATGATCGGCGTGTCCGCTGTGAGTTCGCTTTCGCGCAGGACCCGGCACACCTGGAAACCATCCAGCTCCGGCATGAGAAAATCAAGCAGAATCAGGTCCGGGGTCATTTGGGCCGCCTTTAGCCCCACCTCGGTCGCGTTGCTCACCTTGATCAGTTCGTACCCCTCGTTGCTGAGGATCTTCTCCATCATGGCCAGCGCATCGGGATCATCGTCGACAATCATGATTTTCTTCTTCGCGGGCGTCCGCTCGCGCGGGAACATGTCAAAATTCTCCCGGAAGCTGTCGAGATCTTCCTGCAGGATGCGGTAGTGGCCGCCAGGCGTGCGGGAGGCCTTTATCAGGCCTTGCCGGATCCAGTTCTTGATGCTGTGATGGGTCACGTGACAGATCTTGGCTGCTTGAAAGGTGGTGTAGGCTTTTGTTTCGTTATCACTCACGGCAGATACTCCTTATGGACTCTAGATATGGGCGGGAATTGACCACCCCAATTTGCAGTATACACAGAAGCTAAGTGAATTATAGCGATTCTTGGAGGGCAATGTCAAGCGATACCCCGCGATTTCGCGAATAGAGGGGCTTTCTTATAGAAAACGTCTTTGTACCGGCTGGGCCTTGGCTTTCGCCATCAACCGTTATCTTAGCCCAAGCGCTGGAGGATCTCCGCCGCGAGAGCGAGTTCGTCTCGCACGAGAGCCGAGGGCAACAGCCGGAATTCCCAGGGATATAGCCCCACGGCCAGCCGAAAGCCCAGCACCCAGAAGCACCCCGCGCACACCAAGACGCCAAACAGCACGCCTGCATAGCGGCGAACCAACGCCACGTAAGCGCGGCGGTAGCCGGAGGAGGGCGTTTGTGTGACGTTGTGTTCCTCCTTGGCGGTTGCAGCCGCGCGTTCCGGCGCGCCGGGGGGCGTCAAGACGGTTCGCGGATAATACAATGCGTATCCGGCCACCCCCGCCAGACCGGCGAGCCAGACCACCGATATCGTGGTAAACCACGGCGCCGGTTGCGCGCTCCAATGCGGCGCGGCCGCGCCCAGCGCCAAGCACGAGAGAAATAGTACGCCGGCCCCCGCCATTACGCGCGTCAGGTTCCTGCCGTGGCCGATGGTCCAATGCTCGCGCGTGATCCCCATCAGACGGCCCGCTATCCCCAACGCGGCAACGAGGGCCGCGAGCGCTGTCAAGGTATCCCCCGCGAGCCTCCACGGAAACATACGGTGCTGGCGCTCCTCCCCGGCCCAGGCGACCCAGTGGCCTTCGAAGGCGGACAGAACAAGCAAGGCGTCCTCCACTTCCGCCAGCCGCTGACTCACGTCGTCCGGCTCGGGAATAAACGCGTCCCCATCGGCGGATTCGCTCATAGCCTGGCGTTCGCGAAGCGTATTTCGCTGGATGAGCAGACCGTTCACCAGCGCGCGCGTACCGCCTTCCGGGACCTGCGCCACGCGCTCGCCCATCTCCTCAAGCTCGCTCAGCCAGACGTCCCACGCGGCAGCTTGTCCGGTCTCCTCGGCGGCGTTGCGGAACGCGGTCAAGACATGGTTCGCGTAGCGCCGCAGCACCATCCCCGTCTCTTCCACGATGCGCCGCCGCTGGTAGGCGCGCCATTGGCCATCTCCGGGCAAGTCGCCGGACCACACGGGCGGGGGGTACCGAACCTCGCGTCCGCCTGCATTGGCCCGCGCCACCACCGCCAACGACTCGGCCAAGCGGTCCGCGTTGTTGTTGTCATTCCCGTATGCCCGCGCGGCTGCCTTCAAGTACAGCGGCAAGGCGTTCTCCGGCGCGTGGGCGCTGGCCTGCTCAAAGTACGCGGCCGCCTCTTCCACGCGGCCTTCCAGGTAGAGAGCGGTTCCGTAGCGCATGGCGAGCCCCGCGTTGCGCGGATCCTGGGCACACGCCTCGGCGAAGGCGTTCAGCGCGGCGTCGCCCGTTTGACGCTCCGCAAGCGCCCACAGGTACCGGGGAGAAGCGTACGGACTCTGCTCCATGTCCAGCTCCACGGCGTTGCGCAAAAAGACTTGGGCGGCTGAATCATTGACATGGGTAAGCGCTTGTTGGTAGAGCTGTTCGGCCCGCTCATAACGCAAATACCGCTCCGCAAACCATAACAGCCCCGTCACCACCACACAGGACAACACGCAAAAGATGAACGCCCGCCGCGATCGCCGCGCTCCCAAGGTGTCTCCGCCACCGCCGTATGCTGGCGCTTCTGGCGCGGCTGGACTCAAGCATCTCCTCCCATAATTGACCGTGCTATCTTTTTACCTTCCTCAACGCCGGGCTGATCAAATGCGTTGACGTTATACAACCGGCCTGCCATGGCGGTCTCGACTTGGAGCATGTAGAGGAGCTGCGCCACGGTATGGGCGTTAATCTGCGGAAGCTGCACCCGGATCACGGGCCGCTGGCTGGTTTTCAGGGCGTCCATGGTGCCCTTGAACTCCGCCGCCATGAGCTTGTTCATGGTCTTGGAGCGGATGTAGCCAAGGTCGGTGAGTTCCGGCAGCACATCGGGGATACGCAGACTCTTGGCGAATTTGCGAACGTCTATCAGCGAGAACAGCTTGTTGTTCGGCCCTTCCCGGTAGAGCTGAATCTGGGAATGCTGATCGGTGGCCCCCAAGGCTTTAATGGGGGTCTGGCCGGCGTTGACCTCATCCCCGCCCAGATCGTACTGCTTGCCCAGGCTTTCAGCCCAAAGCTGACAATACCAGTCCGCGACATGCGACAGGCCGTCCGCATACGGCATGAACACGGACATCGTCTTGCCCTTTTCCGTATCCAGCACATAGTGGAGGGCGGCGCGCAGATAGGCAGGGTTCTCCTCCATGTCTGGCTTGGAGCACCGCTCGTCCATGGCGGCGCACCCCTCGAGCATGCCGTCGATGTCCATGCCCAGCATCGCCGCCGGGAACATCCCCACCGGCGAAAAGACGGAAAACCGGCCGCCCACGTTGGCCGGGACGGCGAATTCCTTGAGGCCGTACTTGTCCGCCACGGGATGCAGCAGGCTTTCTCCCGCGTCCCGCGGATTGGTGGTGACCACGACGTGGTCCTTCATGGCCTCCGGTCCCACCTTCTTCTCGATGGCGTCGGTCACCACCATCATCTGGGCCATGGTCTCGGCCGTTTTGCCCGATTTGGAGATGACGTTGTACAGCGTCTTCTTCGGCTGGCAGACCTTCATCATTTGGCGGAACGTTATGGGATCTATGTTGTCCATGATGAAGACTTTGGGGTACCCGCCGCGGGCGCGCGTGTTGAGCATGTTGTAATACGGCGGCAGCAGCGCCGTGGCGAGGGCGCGCGTGCCCAAAGCCGAACCGCCAATGCCCAGAATGACGAGGTTGTCGTAACCGCCCTCGAGAAACTGGGCCGCCGTGGCCTTTACATCCTCGAGGACCCCGGTCTGTTTGTAGAGGTCGTAGAACCCATACTTCCCCTCGGCCCGTTCACCGGCGAGGGTCTGGTGCAATTCCGTAACGCGGGGCGCGATATCTTTCAGTTCGGTGGGCGTGATCCCATGCTCGGCGCCGACGGCCGAGGACTTGGCCCGGGAAATGTCCATGCGAATGTTGAGGTCCATGAGTCAATCCTACTGGTTTGTCTGGTTGAAGAACCGCGCAAAGGCCTGGAAGACCGCTTCTTGAGGGCCTTGCACAACCTTTACGCCCGGAAGCGAACCTAGAAAGGCTTGGCCGTACCGCTTCGTGATGACACGGGAGTCAAGGACAAGTATGACGCCTCGATCGTCGCGGCGGCGAATCAGCCGGCCAAATCCCTGGCGAAACTTGATAACGGCCTGGGGCACGGCGTAGTCCATGAAGGAGTTGCCCCCCGCCGCGTCGATGGCTTCCACACGGGCTTGAACGATGGGTTCGGTCGGTACGCGAAATGGAAGTTTTGGGAGTATAACACATTGTAATGCCTCTCCA
>PUOI01000229.1 GCA_003552765.1 Candidatus Hydrogenedentota bacterium
CCATCAGCATGGAGATGATTCCCCGGACCACCCTGGCCCAGAAGATGGACGCCCTGAGTTCGCAAGCGAATCTTGCGGGCTATGTGGCGGTCATCCTAGCGGCTGAGCAAAGCGACAAGATCTTCCCGATGATGATGACCCCGGCGGGCACGATTGCCCCGTCCCGGGTATTTGTCATCGGGGCCGGCGTGGCGGGACTGCAAGCCATCGCCACGGCCCGGCGCCTGGGCGCGCGGGTCGAAGCCTTTGATACACGGCCCGCCGTCGAGGGAGAAGTCGCCTCGCTGGGGGCCAAGTTCGTCAAGGCGGATATCGGCGAGACCGGCCAGACGGAACAAGGCTACGCCAAGGAATTGACCCCGGAGCAGCAAGAGAAGCAACGCCAGGCCATGGCCAAGGTGTGCGCTCATTCCGACGTGGTCATCACCACGGCGCAGCTCTTCGGAAAGAAGGCGCCCGTGATCATCACGGACGCTATCCTTCAAGAGATGAAGCCCGGTGCGGTGGTGGTGGACCTTGCAGTGGAGACGGGCGGCAACGTGGAAGGCTCGAAGCTCGGTGAAGAGACCACCGTGCATGGCGTCCGCGTCCTGGGCTATGGGAATTTGCCAGGCCGAGTTCCTGTTCCCGCCAGTCAAATGTACTCGGCCAACCTTGCCAACCTGATTGTTTCGTACTGGGACGATGAAAACAAGCGCTTCGTATTGGATCGCGAAGACGAAATCATCCAGGGTTGCCTCGTCACTCACGAAGGCGAACTGGTGAACGAACGTATCCGGCAACTCCGCGAAGGCGCGGGAACCGGATAAGGAGGGCCGTTAATGTCCAGCGAAATACTTCTGCTATTCACCTTCGTTTTGGCGATATTCTTGGGCTTCGAGCTGATTTCCAAGGTGCCCTCCCAGTTGCACACGCCGCTGATGTCCGGGGCCAACGCCATTTCGGGGGTAACCATCGTCGGCGCGCTCGTTGCGGCGGGCAGCTTGGCCGAGGGCGCGTTTAGCGTCGTACTCGGCACGCTCGCCGTTGTGTTCGCCACCATTAATGTGATTGGCGGGTATCTGGTTACCGACCGGATGCTGGCCATGTTCAAGACAAAGCAGCATGGGGGGGACAAGTGAATCAGGATACGCTAGTCCAACTTGCCTACATCGCCGCTTCGGTCCTGTTCATTTTTGGACTGAAGATGCTGAGTTCACAGCGCACGGCCAAGCGGGGCAACGTCGTATCGGCGGCGGGCATGTTGATCGCCGTCATCGCAACGCTCATCGGCCAGGACATGCAATACCAGTGGATCATCCTGGGCATACTCATCGGCGGCGCGGTTGGCGCCACTGCGGCGTTGCGCGTGCCCATGACATCGATGCCCGAATTCGTGGCCCTGTTCAACGGGTTTGGCGGCATGGCCAGCCTGCTCGTGGGATGGGCCGAGTATCAACGGAACCTGCCGGTATGGGCCGAGGGCGAGGCGCCCTACGTTACCGTCATCGCAATCGCGATCGCCGCGCTCATCGGCGGTCTCACGTTTACCGGCAGCCTTATTGCCTATGGCAAACTGAGCGAAACCATCAACAGCAAGGCCGTCTTGTACCGGGGACAGCAGATTGTGAACGCGGCCATCGTGGCCGTGGCGTTGATCTGCATCGTCGTGTTTGTTATCAACGCCGATAACCCGGCCATCGCTGCGTCGTACGCGCCGTTCTTGATTCTCGTCGCTTTGGCGCTGGTGCTTGGCGTGCTGGCCACGATACCCATCGGCGGCGCCGACATGCCGGTGGTCATCTCGCTGCTGAACAGTTACTCCGGGCTTGCGGCCTGCGCCGCCGGCTTCGTCATCATGAACACCGTGCTCATCGTGGCGGGGTCCTTGGTGGGCGCCAGCGGCATGATTCTCACGGCCATTATGTGTAAGGCTATGAACCGTTCCCTGGGCAACGTGCTCTTCAGCGGTTTCGGCGCGGTGGTTACGGCGGGCGGCACGGCCAAGCAGGGCGAAGCCAAGCCCATCACGCCGGAAGACGCCTACTACATCCTTGAGAACGCCCGAAGCGTCGTGTTTGTCCCGGGCTACGGCATGGCCGCGGCTCAAGCCCAGCACGTGGTGCGCGAACTCGGCGAGATCCTTGAGGAGAACGGCACCGAAGTGAAGTACGCTGTTCACCCCGTCGCGGGCCGTATGCCAGGGCATATGAACGTCTTGTTGGCCGAGGCCAACGTGCCCTACGAACAGTTGGTCGAGATGGATGAGATCAATCCCGCCATGGAATCCGTGGACGTGGCCATTGTCATCGGCGCCAACGACGTGGTGAACCCCGCCGCGCGGGAAGATCCCGCGAGTTCCATCTACGGCATGCCCATCATCAACGTGGATTACGCCCGCACGGTCTTCGTGCTCAAACGTTCGTTGGCCTCCGGCTTCGCGGGCATCGAGAACGACCTCTTCTTCAAGGAAAACACGCGGATGCTGTTCGGCGACGCCAAGTCCAGCGTGCAGGCGGTCATCAACGAGATGAAAGAAGACGCGTAGCGAAGAACGCGAGACCCATTTTCAACAGCATGACTCCGGCCCCGGTCCAACCTAGGACTGGGGCCTGTGCTATTTGTCCGTCCCGTCATACCGTGTGGCGGTGTTCACCGTGGAAGCATTACGCGCCGCGTGCGCTTCTGCCCGAGTAGTTATGCATAAGTTGGTGGTAGGCTAAGGGATAGGTACAGAGGGCGTGCATCCGCAAGGCGAACGCATTGGAATGCGCGGAGGCTGTCCCGGTGTTTATTGACTGTGTAGGGTAAAATCAAGAAACACGGCGTGGCGGCCTGGGCAACGCGAACAGGCTTCCTATTCCCGTTTCTTTCACGGGAGTGGTTCGGGAGCCCGCTGCCGGATGAGCGGGGGGTTTAGCGCCCGCCCGGTATTTGGTACACTTTGGAGGCGTCCTTTCCCGATGTTTGGCCCGCCCAGCCGTTTACAGTAACGCATGGATACAAGGAGGATCGATGGCAGACCGCGTCGAGATATTTGATACAACCTTGCGCGACGGGGAGCAATCCCCCGGCGCGAGCATGAATGTTCACGAAAAACTTCAGATCGCCCAGCAGCTGGAGCGTCTTGGCGTGGATGTAATTGAAGCGGGGTTCCCTGTTGCGTCGCAGCAGGAGTTCGATGGCGTGCGGCAAGTGGCCGAGCTGGTCCAGCGGCCCCGCGTGGCGGCGTTGGCCCGTTCAGTGCCCAAGGACATCGAGCGCGCGGCGCAGGCCCTGGAACCCGCCCAGCGCCCCGTGCTCCATACCTTCATCGCCACGTCCGACATTCACATGGAGCACAAGCTCCGCATGGATCGCAAGGAGGTGCTCGAGGCGATAGCGAAGGCGGTGACCACGGCCAAGAAGCTGGTCGCGCGTGTGGAATTTTCGGCCGAGGACGCCACGCGATCCGATCTCGCGTTTCTGGCGGAGGTGGTGAAGGTTGCGATGGATAACGGGGCGGACGTGATCAATCTCCCCGACACCGTTGGCTACACGACGCCCGCGGAGATTCACCGCATGTTCGCCTATTTGATCAGCGAGACGCCCGGCGCCGAAAGGCTCACATTCTCTTCGCACAATCACAATGACCTCGGCTTGGCGGTGGCCAACGCGCTGGCGGCGGTCCAAGGCGGCGCGCGCCAGGTGGAGTGCACCATCAACGGCATTGGCGAACGGGCGGGTAATACGTCGCTGGAAGAGGTGGTCATGGCGATGCGGACCCGCAACGACATTTACCCGTATGAAACAGGCATCGTGGGCGACGAGATCTGGAACTCGAGCCGGTTGCTGAGCAACTTGACGGGCTTGGCGATTCCGTTCAACAAGCCCGTTGTGGGCCGGAACGCATTCGCGCACGAGGCGGGCATTCACCAGCATGGCATGATCGCCAACAAGGCGACCTACGAGATCATGACGCCGGAGTCCGTGGGCCGGGGCCGGAGCGAGTTGGTGCTGGGCAAGCACTCGGGCCGCCACGGGCTGGCGAAACGGTGCGCGGACATGGGCTTCGAGTTGAGTGAGCAGGAGATCACGCAGCTCTACACCAAGTTCATTGAGTTGACCGACCGGAAAAAGGAAGTGTTCGAGGACGACCTGCGGGTGTTGATCGCGTCGATGCGGGACGAGACCTTCGAAACGTACCGGCTCGTGCAGTTGCGCACCTCGGGAAGCGATCCGGCGATGGCGCTGGTCAAACTTTACCATGGCAACGTAGAGTATGTGGAGACGGCCACCGGCGACGGTCCCGTGGATGCGGCGTGCCGAGCCATAGAGCGCGTCACGGGCATTGAGGGACGCCTGACGGAATTTTCCATTCGGGCGGCCACGCCCGGTAAGGAAGCCTTGGGGGAAGCGCACGTGTTGGTGGCGTTTGATGGGCGATCCACCACGGGCACTGGCGGCAGCACGGATATCGTGGAAGCCGCCGTTCAGGCCTATGTCAACGCCATCAACAAGTATCTCGCGCTGCAAAGCACGGGGGAAGCACCGCTCCCCGGCCAATCCAAGTCCGCTCAGAACTGAAAACAGACGAAAGAGTTTGCCAACGGATGTTCCCCTTGAATTGGGGGACATCCGTTTTGAATTTTGGGTCGTTATCATGGCTGGCTTGGGGCTGAATTCCGTGCAAGAGGCATCTCATTCGCTGTGGCAACGAGTTTGCGGTGGGATGGCTCTTTCGATAGAGTGAGGGAGATGCGCCCTTGGCGCTGGAAGACCTTCTGATCGCAGCCCCATGACTCCAAACCTACGGAGGATCCCGTCATGATGAGATGCAGCATTCAATCGCTTCTTGTGCATACGGCCGTGTTTTTGACCGCGGTTTGTGTTGTTGTTGCGCCAGCGGCAGCCGAACTGGACCGTGCGCCCGCCAACGATGAGGTGGACTATGCCCCGGCCGATGGCGATGTGACGGCGGCGAATCCTCCCGCTTTCGTTTGGTTGCCCATCGATGGCGTGGATGAGTGGATGGTCGAGTATGCCCAAGACGCGGAGTTTCCTGAGGGGGACACGGTCCGCGCGTCCGGCATCGACATGACCGTTCATGCGCCAGGGGAAACCCTTGAACCGGGGACATGGTATTGGCGCTACGGATACGAAACGGACGACGGTGCGGAGTTCAGCCAGGCCCGCGAATTCACCATTCCCGAGGACGCGATCGATTTTCCTTTCCCGTCGATGGACGATGTGATGGCCGCCATTCCCGAGACCCGGCCGCGCGCCTATCTCTCGCCGGAGGAGCGTGACGAGGTTCGCAATAACCCGGAGGAGTACGCGTGGCTCGTGGATCCCGTCGTAAGCCAGGCCGAGAACGTTATTGATCGCGACGAGCCCTTGTTTGAGGAGCCCGATCCCTGGGACGACTATGGTGACGATTGGCGCGACGTCTACAACGAGACCTGGCGTTCCATGCGGCCCTACACTTCGGGCATGGAGATTTGCGCGCGGGCCTATCTCTACACCGGCGAGGAACGATTCGCCGAGGAGGCCAAGCGCCGTCTCATGCATTTCATGACGTGGGACGTGGATGGGCCGAGCAGCGTCTATTGGCCCACGGAGTTGGGCATGGACATCGGGGAAAACGCCCCCCGCACGTTCGATTGGATTTACGATACGCTGACGGAGGAAGAGCGGGAGAAATGTCTGCGCGTGCTCGGCGAACGCATCCGTCAGATCAACGAAATGCACAGGGGCCGGCCCTTCGAGTCGCGCCCCTTCAGCAGCCATCCTGGCCGAATGATAGGCTTCGCCATCGAGGGCGGACTCATCCTTGCGCACGACATCGAGGATGCGCCGGATTGGCTCGAATACACCTTGCGCGTGTTGTGGTCGGTTTATCCCGCCTGGGGCTACGATGACGGCGCCTGGCACGAAGGCGTCAGTTATTGGACATGGTACATCAACCGCATAACCCGGGTGATCCATCAACTCGATCGATTGGGCATCCCGTTGAAAGACAAACCATTCTTGCAGAACAAGGGCGATTTCGGGTTGTATGCCGCCTATCCGAACCGTCCGCGGCGGGAGTTCGGGGACAGCTATTCGGGTTCCGTGGGGTCGGCGCAAGGCAATCTCATGTACAGCCTCGCCAGTCTGTATGATAACCCCTACTACCGCTGGCATGCCGAGGAGGCGGGCGGCGAGCCAACGGGACCGGAAGCGTTCCTGACGCATGCGCCCGATCTTGAGCCCGTGGCCCCGGCCGATCTGCCGCAATCCAAGGCGTTCTTTGACGTGGGGTGGACGGCCATGCACAGTGACATGGCCAATCCGGACGACAACGTGCTTGTGCTGTTCAAGAGTTCAACCTTTGGAAGCATCAGCCACGATCACGCCAATCAGAACGCGTTTGTGCTGGAGGCCTACGGCGAACCCTTGGCCATCAGCACGGGGTATTACCAAGACTACGGCGATCCCCATCACAGTGAATGGATGTGGCAAACCAAGGCCCACAACGCCATCTTGGTGGACGGCGAAGGCCAGGTCACGCGTTCGCCTCAGTCGCGCGGCGAGATCGTCGAGCATCTGGAAGAAGGGGACTGGGCCTACGCCCTGGGCAACGCCGTGGAGGCTTACGGCGGCCGGCTTGATCGCGCCTACCGGCACGTGTTTTTCCTGCGGCCTGGCTTAGTTGTCATCGCCGATGACTTGGCGAAGGCGGATGGGGAGGAGGCTACGTATCAGTGGCTACTTCACGCCGAGAATGAGATGGAACTTGACGAAGGAGACGCGCGCGTGAACATTGAGCAAGGGGATGCGCGCCTTGAGGCGCGGTTCCTACAGCCGGCCGGCCTGGCGTTCACGCAAGAAACGGGCTGGGACCCCGAACCGACCCGGCCCGAGGATGCGCCGGAGCAGTTCCACTTCACGGCCTCCACGGTGGACGAAGCCGCCGGGCAACGCTTCATTACCGTGCTCGCACCCTACCGTGATGGGGAAGCGCCCGGCTATTCGGACATCGAAGTCTTGGAGGCCGAAGGCGGCATGGCGCTGGAGGTGGATGGGGCCATCATCTTGATTCGCGATCCGGACGCGGAAGAAGTAAGCGCGGCGGGGCACGCTACGGAGGACCCCGCGGCTCTTATAGAGGCTGGTGAATAGGAAAGGCTCTTGTTTAAGCCGGGAAG
>PUOI01000275.1 GCA_003552765.1 Candidatus Hydrogenedentota bacterium
GAATGTCAATGCGTGAAATACGTATTAATAACATTTTAGGGTCTGAGGAGGCTGTTGCGCTGGGGCAGGAACGAGACGTCGGCTGAGAGCGCGGCAGGGAGATGAGCCGAAGATCACGAGAACGGCGCGGAGGTCTGGAAAATGAACCGCCGCGCCCTTCTTGCTTGTGCTACGGTTTGCTCGGGATCGTTTTGGCGGCGCGGCCGAATCTCAGCGCCGAGTTGACGAGGGCTTCAATGCGGTTTTCGATCTCGGGATCCACAACGCGGCCCGTTTCGTCGAGTTGGTCGGCGGCGGCGTGGACGATGCGCGGAAGGATGAGGCAGTGGTAATCGAGCATGAGGCTGTTGGCGAGGGACATCGGGGCCATATAGCTTGACCTTCCCCCCGCCGCGCAGAGGAACCCCACGATACGGTCTTCCCAGGCGGCGCCCGTGAGTTCGAGCAGGTTTTTCGCGGCGGCGTTGACCCCATAGTTGTACACGGGAAGCCCCAGCAAAACCGCATCGGCGTTGGCGATGGCGTCCGCCAAGTCCAAAACGCTGGGGTGGTCTCCTGCTCCCGCGCCGTCGCATAGGGGCAGGGGGTGTTCCCGCAGATCGATGAAGACGGTCTCCTCGCCATGCGCGGTGATCCGCTCGACGGCCATGCGCGCCAGCGCGCGGCTGCGGCTCTTGGGGTTTAGGCTGCAACTGATTACGGCAAAGGCCATGAGGTTCCTCCTCGGAAAAACGGTGATTGCGAGAGCAGGGCGGCAGCCCCTGGAGAGGCCGGATTTCAGAACGTCCCCCTGGTGTGATGCGGCGCCACGAGGATGGCTCAAACAAACGCGGAATTCAAGCCGGGATATTCCCGGCGCATTTTATATCAGTTGTTAATACTAAATCATTATACATAAATTACAACATGCGGCTTGTTTCGGCTGCGGCGTTTGCCCTATAATGTTGCGTATCCAAACCGCCGCCCGCAAACCGGAGACGTTGACCGGCGGCGCGGCTAGACGCCCATGTTACTCGGGGCTGGGAACGAGTGCAAGGAGGCCTGAGAGGGGTTAACCATGAACACGGAAAGGGGTAACGTGAAAATCACCGACATCTATGGTCCGGGCAAGTTCGGACTGTCGTTTGAGTTGTTTCCGCCCAAGACGGAAGAGTCCGAAAAGGAGCTGTTCAACAATTTGGATGATCTCGTGGCGTTTGAGCCCGACTACATCACCTGCACCTACGGGGCGGGCGGCTCGACGCGGGACAAGACGCTGGACATCGTCAGCGAAGTCAAGAAACGGTACAAGACGCCGGTCGCGGCTCATCTCACCTGCGTCGGGGCCACCACGGACGACATTCGCGCGTTCTTGCGCGAAGCCACGGAGCGGGACGTGGACGCCATCATGGCGTTGCGCGGCGATCCGCCCAAGGGCGAGAAGGAGTTTAAGCCGGTGGAGGGCGGACTGAACTACGCCAATGAGCTGGTGGCGCTCATCCGCGCGGAATTCCCGCATTTTGGCATCGCCGTGGCGGGGTATCCCGAGGTTCACCAAGAAGCGCCGGACGCCCTGGCCGACCTGGACGCCCTGAAGCGGAAGGTGGATGCGGGCGCCGAGGTGGTGGTGACGCAGTTCTTCTTCGATAACGAGAATTTCTTCCGGTTCCGGGAATGGTGCGAGACCGCGGGGATCAACGTTCCGATCGTCCCTGGCGTGCTGCCGGTGACCAACAGCAAGATGATTAAGCGCATCGCCAAGCTGTGCGGCGCGCAATTGCCGCAGGACTTCCTTGATCGCCTGGAGGCCCACAACGAGGATCCGCAAGGGCAGTTCGATGTGGGCGTGTATTACGCCACGCGGCAAGTGGAGGAACTGGTGGAGAGCGGTGTGCCGGGCATCCATTTTTACGTGCTCAACAAATCCAAGGCCACCGCGACCCTGTTGCGCGCGCTTACGCTGCCGCAGCGGGCGGCCGAACTTGCGGAGGACTGACGCCAGGCGCATGGCCGCCACACCCACAGATAATCTGGGGCATCGCCCCGTTGTTGCGTGAAGCCCCATGGCGGGGCTATAATGAACTTAGTGACGGTGTAGGCCGTCTTAGGCGCTTACCGTAAGGAGCATTTTCATGTGGCACCCAGGTATTGGCGAACTGCTGATCATTTTGGTCATTGTTTTGGTCATCTTCGGCGCGGGCAAGCTGCCCCAAGTCGGCCGAAGTCTTGGCTCGGCTATCACGGAGTTCAAGGAATCGGTCCAGCCGAAGGACGAAGAGTCCTCCGCCACGGCGGAAACGACAACTCCTCCCAGCGAGGACGATTCCTCGGAGGAGAGCCAGAACTAAGCTGTAGCTTAGGCGGAGAAACGTCCGCTAGCTGGTTACGCCGTAGACAGTGAACAAAATAAACGCGTGGGGCGTGTGATGAACATGCCTCACGCGTTGTGTTTGTTGGCCGTCCCCCCGCGTTCACCTGAGGTCGTATTCCTTGAGTTTCCGGTACAGGGTGCGCAATCCGATGCCCAGCGTCCTGGCGCACGCCTCTTTATTGTGGCCGGTCAGCTTCATCGTTTCCTCGATGACGATGCGTTCGACGTCCTTCATGGTGACGCCAGTGGGGATGCGGATCTCGCTCACCTCGGGCGTGGTGGTGTGGCGCAGGTACGCTGGCACGTCGTGGAGGTCCAGCGCCGAGCCTGCGCGGCTCATGATGACCATGCCCTCGATGATGTTCTTCAGCTCGCGCACGTTGCCGGGCCAGTCGTAGCGCATGAGGACATCCAGGGCCTTGCGCGAGATGCCCTCCACCGCCTTGCCATGGGTCTCCCGGGCTTCCTTGAGGAAATGATTGGCCAGCAGGGGAATGTCCTCCCGCCGATCGCGCAAGGGCGGGACCTCGATGCTCACCACCCGAAGACGGTAGTAGAGGTCGTCGCGGAATTGGCCGGTCTCCATCATCTTTTCGAGGGGCCGGTTGGTGGCGGCGATGAGTCGGACGTCGACGGTGATGGTGCGGTTGTCGCCGAGACGCTCGAACTGTTGTTGTTCGAGCACGCGCAGCAACTTGGCCTGAAGCGGCAAACTTAGCTCGCCGATTTCGTCGAGAAACAGCGTGCCCTTGTCGGCGACTTCGAAGCGGCCCGTGCGTTTCTGAACGGCCCCCGTGAACGCGCCCGACACGTGCCCGAACAGCTCGCTCTCTACAAGGGCTTCCGGCAAGTTGGCGCAGTTCAGTTTCACGAAAGGCGCGTCCCGCCTCGGGCTGTTGTTGTGGATGGCCTGGGCGATGAGATCCTTGCCGGTGCCCGTCTCCCCGCGAATCAGCGCGCTGCCCCGCGTCGGCGCGATTTGCCGGACGGCCTCATAGACCTTCATCATCTGGCGGGATTGGCCCACGAGATTGTCCAGGCCATAGCGCTCGTCCAGGCGGCGCTTGAGTTCATGCTGCTCAAGCACGAGTTTCTGGCGGCCGAGGGCCTGCTCGATGACCGCTTCAAGCTTGCCCAAGTTCAGCGGCTTGGTCTGGAAGTCCACCGCGCCCTGGCGCATGGCCTCGGTGGCCAGCTCGACATCGGGCTCCTCGGTGATGAGCACCACGCAGATCTCAGGATTGCGATCCTTGGCCACGGCCATGAGCCGCATGCCGTCGATGCGCTGGCTGTTCAGATCCGTGATGAGGACATCGACCTGATGACCATCGAGATGGTTGTATGCTTTTTCGCCGTCATCCACCCATTCCACCTCGTAGCCGCGCTCGCTCAAATACGCCATGATGTCACGGGCGATGGCTGGATCGCGGTCCACAAGGAGAACGGTGGCGCGGGGGGACTCGTTCGGCATGGAACCTCCTTGACTCGGCCGTGTAGTTTACCAAAGCGGGGAAATGACCGGCAATGGACCCAATCGCCGCATACGGCGGTGTGCGGGGCGTTTACATCCCCCGGCCCTGCGGGCCACCCCCTTCAGCAGTTTCGGGGGGTATCGCCCGCATGCTATCGCCTGCGGGCTCAACCCCCGGCTACCAGCTGCCATCCCTACGGGATGAATTTCACTTGTGGATATCCGGAAAGGCCTGTGTCCTGTCGGGTTTTGCGCACTAGTCTTCTTGTGAAGGGAGGATGTTCTCACACCGGCGCAGCCTCCGTATCCGGCGATCAGGGGCAGTAGACAGGATTTACAGGATTAACAAGATGAAGCTGTTCGGGATGTTCCTATCCTTTTTGGACGGACTAACCACTGTTAGCCCGTAGTTCCGGCCTGAAGGTTGGGTGTAAGTTGTTATCCCACATGGACTTGGGATGTTTAGGAAATGCATGGGTCATGGGAACAGCTCAGGTAAAAAGCGCTTGACGTCGAGTGGTGGGCGAAAGACGCGCCGGAGGCGCGATAGCGAGTAGCCTGGGGCAAGCGAAGCGCAGCCCCAGGGCGCCGGCTACCACCAGAACCGGTCCTGAAGGGACCGAAGCAAGCACCGGCCCTTTGTCCCGTCCCTTCAGGACGGATTTACGGGGGAACCTACTATCCTGGGGCTGCGCTTCGCTTGCCCCAGGCTACTTCCTCAAGCGCTTTCAGCGCCTCATACGCTTTTGGTCAAGCTGTGACTACCGTAGCATGAGGCGCAACGGGGGCCAAGCCTGGTATACGCAGTTGTACACGGGAACATCACGCATATATCGCGCGCATTAAGTCCTTGACACACAATAGTTTACGGCGAAAAACCACTTGGAAGTACGGGTTAAGCCTCCTGCCTCAACTTGTTGACCGCCGAAGTGAACGGGCAAGAGTCAGCATGGCCTTCCAGGCCACGAATCACGGGCCGGAAGCCCGTGCTGCGTCAAGAGCCAAGAATAGAGGCTACCCACAACAAGGGTGGACATAGCGCTGAAAGGAACCGCGAATGAACGCGAATGACCGCGAAAAGGACCGGAATGGGGGAGGGGGCGTTGCGAGCGTGGAACTGCGATAGCGCGGGAACTCCCTTTCAAAGGGCGAATAGTGCGTGAAAGCCGGCGGTACGGCGTCCCCCAAGGGGTAAAGTTGGACTTCTGGCTTGCGCCTCGTGCGCTCAGTCCATATGGAAGACTTCGCGGAGTTCGGTAATCTTGGGCGCGTCGTCTTCGGTGAGCATGAGGGGGTTGGTTTTGGCCCACCATTCTTCCATGATGGGCTCGGTCTTCAGATGCGCGAAGCAGGCCTGGGGGTCCTCGGCCTCGAAGTAGGCGAACAGGGTGAGGTTGTCGCGGAAGATGGTGTAGTTTCGCATGCCGGCGCGGCGGTGGGCTTCGCGGACCTCGGCGCCGATGTCTTGGTGAAGCCGTTCGTAGTCGTCAATGACTTCCAACCCTTTGAGATGCATCACAAACCCGTACCGCGCCATTGATCTTGTACTCCTTGTTCGCGCCCGCCGGAGGGTCAGCCGCGCCAGGCGCCCGCTTGCCGCTGGGATATGACGCGCTTGCCCGCCGGTTTGGGCGGCTTCGGTTTCTTCTGGGTGCGCAAGGGGCGGCACCGTAGCACGATGAAGGTGATGATGGCCAGCGCGGCCCCCTGGGCATAGAATAGCCATTCGGGATTGTACGCCGCAAGGTTCCAGAATTCGGCGAGTGGGACTTCCCAACCGGGATCGGCGCGATCCGTGTGATGCATGGCGGTTTCAAGCTTGAACCACCGAACCACGCGGACGAGTCCGTGCAAGACGATTTGAATGCCGGTCATGTAGAGCATTATTTCCAGCAAGGGAAGCAGCACCGCCGAGACGTGGCGCCGCAGCATTACGAGTAGGGGCAATGCGAACGCCGCAGTTATCGCGTAGGCTTGCCACCGGTCAACGACATGGTTCACGAGTTCGTCCATGACTGACGTATTCCTCTAGGCTTGGGTTGATCCATGCCGGCGCACTTACTACTATGGTCTCCAATCATGAGTACGCCGGTGCTGCAATTAATCAATCTTCACAAACGCTTTGGCGGACAGTGCGCCTTGCGCGGCGTGGATCTGGATGCGCGCCGCGGCGCTATTCATGCGCTCGTGGGCGAGAGCGGGGCGGGCAAGTCCGTGCTGGCCCAGCTGGCGGCGGGCGTGCTCCGGCCGGACCAAGGAGAGATTCGCTTCAAGGGCGACCCGCTCGCGCTTGGCAATCCGCTTGAAGCGGCGGCGCAGGGCATCGCCTTGGTCCGTCAGCACCCCGACGTCTTGCCGTTCCTCTCGGTGGCCGAGAACATGCTGTTGGGCGAGGGCCTTGTCCAGGTCCCAGGCGGACTAATCCATTGGCCCGCCACCTACCGCAGGGCGCAAGCGATGCTGGCGGACATCGGAGAAGACTTCGACGTCCGCCAACCCGCTTGGAGACTGTCGAAGGCGCAGCGGATCATGCTGGACTTCGCCGTGGCCACATCCCGTGAGCCCACGGTGGTATTTATCGACGATCCCGCGCCCGCGCTTAACCCGGAGGCCGCCCAGCGCCTTTGGGAACGCATGCGCGCGTTGCGGGACAACGGCGCGGCCATCGTCTATGTGAGCAGCCAACCCGATGAGATTCTGCCGCTGTGCGATGACGTCACCGTGTTGCGCGACGGCGCCGCCGTGGAGACCAGGGGGAACGGCAAGACGTTTCCGGCGCCGCCCGAACCACAGGGCGAAGTCCGCCTTGAAGTAGCCAATCTCACGGATGCCGAGGGCCGTTTCCACAACATGAGCCTCGAAGTGCGCGCGGGCGAGATCGTCGGTCTTCATGGCCACCCCGGCGCGGGGGGAAGCGAGTTCGCGCAAGCGCTCTTTGGGTTGCGGCCCGCCATCGGCGGCAAGGTGAAGGCCAACGGGTTGAGGTTGCACGCCTTGGCTCCCGAGGCGGCGGCGGAGGCTGGCATCGCGTATCTTCCAGCGGATCGCTTGGGGGAAAGCGCATTCCCAAGCCATTCTTGGAGCCGGAACGCGATTGTGACGAGCCTGCGCGGCCTGTCGAAAGCGCCGGGATGGATAAGCCGGGCCGCCGAACAGGCCGCCGGGCAGACGGCGGCGGAACGGGTTGGCGTGGATGCGGCGCGCACCGGGCAGCCGCTACGCTCATTCTCCGCGGGCGATCAGCAGAAAGCGGCGCTTGCCCGTTGGCTTGTGGCGAACCCCCGGGTTCTTGTGCTCGACGAACCCGTGCGATCCA